>CAJWOS010000247.1 GCA_913044235.1 uncultured Pseudomonadota bacterium | reverse complement strand
TTAGAACCAGAACCAGAACCTCTTGTGCTGGGGTTCGTCTGCCTACGACGAGCTCAGCCCACCTCCCGGACTCTTCGTGGATGTGGACTGCTCCGCACAACACTGCTGTGCGGTGAAGAGCAGCGGCGACATCTCCTGCTGGGGCTCCAACGAGTTCGGACAGGCAAACGACCGCAGCGCAGGCTCCTTCGTATCCGTGGGTGCAGGACACGAGCTGAGCTGCGGCCTGCACGCCACCGGGCGCCTCGAGTGTTGGGGGGCCAACTGGGACGCCCAGCTCGAGGTTCCCGATGAGACCTTCCGCCAGGTTGGCGTCGGTGGCTTCCACGTCTGCGGCCTCACGACAGCGGGCGCCATTCGCTGCTGGGGCCACAACAACGCAGGCCAGACCGACTCGCCTGCAGGCACGTTCACCGAGCTCGGCTCTGGAGGCACGTTCACCTGTGCCCTCGATGAGACCGGAGCCGCCCAGTGTTGGGGCAACATCGCCACGCCCGCATCCGGGAGCTTCATCGCTCTCGAGACCGGCGAAAATCGCGCCTGCGGCCTCACCGCTTCGGGCACCATGCGCTGCTGGTATGAAGAAGATGTGATCCCTACGGACCTGAGCTACGCCGACATCAGCCTCGGTGGAATCAGCATGTGTGGCATCACCCACTCGCGCGAGATCCTTTGCGATCCGGAGGCCCCGGCCTCGCTGAGGCTCTGGAACGGCCGGACCGACTGACTGCATCGCCGCTGCGGGTACCTTGAAGAACGGCCTGCCGCGCGACGCGTACGGCCTCGCCCAGCGAAGCGGAGACCGGTACCCCTCCTCGATGGGCCCAGGCCCTCCAAAAGCGATAGCCCGCTGGAACGCAAACCATGCCGGTCCGTCCATGCGGTCATCATCCCCCCCAGTGCTGGAGCCTCTGACTGAGGCTGAAGCATCCCGCTGTCTCGAGGAGGGAACGGCACTCTCTTGCCTGCATGTGTGGCACGGCCACGAGCTCCACATGGTTCGGCCCCTGCCGACCTCCACCGGGATGAGCGATGGAATGGCCATCGCAATGGGCATCCTGGGCTTGGTTTCGCTCGGCTATGTGGGCCTTCATCCCCGCCTGGAGACCTTGTTCATCGGTGTGCCGGGTGGACTCTTTGTGCTGCTGCTTGCCTGGCTGGCATTTTCGGCGAGTCGCTCGAGCTGGACCCTTCGCCTGCAGACCCAGGGCTTCGTCCATGCCCGTACGGGCCGATGGTTTCCCCACGGAAACCGGATCCTTCGGGGTGCTCTCGATGAGGTCTCAGCCATCCGACAACAGGCCACCCGCGGGCCCGGCCGCCACCTGTTCGCCCGCCTCGGGCGGTACCGGCTCGATCTGGCATCCCAGACCCCCTCGCATGCCGAGGCGCTCGAAGCCATCTGGACGCTCTACCAGACCGACGGGCGCGTGGAGACCCTGCCGCCGGCATCGCTGGTGCCCAACGACATGAGCCACGTGCTCATCGCCCACCGACTGCCGCATGCAGTGCAGGTCTACAGCGGGCAGGCACGCCTGTCTGCAGGCAAGCCATCGGCGGAGGTGTTCGTGCATCGGGGCCACAACCTCTGGGGGGTGGCCGTCGAGCGATATCAGGAGCTCGCCCCACGCCTCTGTGCGGTGGCTTCCGCAGGCCTTCCTCACGTGCAGCCCGCCCTCGCGGTGGTGTCCCTCGACAGCACGCCCGCCGTGCTCTCCGCCCCCGCGGCGGGACTGGACCTGCACCAGATCAGCCAACGCCACGGGCCCTTGCCACCATCGGTGTGTCTGGAGCTCGCCGCTCGGATCGCCGAGACCATCGCGGCCGCATCCAATGCCAGTGGAGCCAACAAGGAAGGCCTTCCAGGCCACGGACGACTCGAAGCGGGAATGGTGCTCCTCGATACCACCGGGGCGCTGTCCATCCTCGAGTACGCAATTCAGCCGGTCCCTCAACCTCCAGGGCAGGCGCTGTTCAGCTTTGGCAGCCTGCCCCGCGTGTTCTCCCCCGAATATCTCAACGGAAGCGCACCCACCGACGACCGCTATGCACTCGGTGTGGTGCTGCTGGAGCTGCTCGACGGACGCCCCCCCTTCTGGGATGTCTCCACACTCGAGTTCCTGCGCGCCAGCGTGCGCGCAGAACGACAAGCAGCGATGGTGCACGACCTCCTCAACGCCTGCCGAGACCGGTTGAGCCCCGAAGTCCGGGCCCTGGTGGGTAAGCTGCTGTCCTTTGAGCCAACCGCTCGACCCGACCCGGAACGCCTGGCGGCACGCTGCCGCACGCTGGCCACTCGGGGCCACGGCCCCACCGTGGAAGACTGGGTCTGCGACCACGACCTCTCTCTCCCCGCAGTGCCAGACGACCCCCTGTGCAAGCGCGTGCATGTGGCGCGATTGCTCGGGCAGCGCATCCGTCTGATCGACCGATAGCGGCACAGGGGTGCTCGGCGTGGAGACCCTTCGCGAGTCGAGTCCGGTCCCGTACACCGCGACCCACCGCACCACCGGCGGCCGGCCCGGTGTGGCCGCGCACTGCTGGAAGCCCGCGCGAGGAGAGGATGGGGGAGGAAGGCGGTGATAGCGTGACAATGGCAGTGGCTCAAAGGAGTGGTAGAGCCCAGTACCCGGCAGGATTGACCCGCCAGAAGTCGGTCCGGTACAGTCCCATCCGGCCTGCCGTTTTCAATCCCTCATCGCGGGCAGGGGAGGCAGTCCATGCAGTGGTCGACAACCCATACGGATGCAAGCTCAGTGACCGACGCAGTGGCCGATCTGGCCTCCGGCATCGAAGCTGACCTCGAGGGCAGTGCTGTCCACCTCGTGATGCTCTTCGTGGCTCCCCAGTGGCACAACGCGCTCCCGAGCCTCGTGGCAGAGCTGCGTCGTCGAGTGGGCGGCGCACCCGTCATCGGCTGCTCAGGGGCCGGGCTCGCGGCCAACGAGCACGAGCTGGAGCCGGCCACGGGCGTGGTGGCCATGGCTGCGCACCTGCCCGACGTTGGGGTGGTGCCCTTTTCCATCTCTGGGCTCGAGGCCAGCGAGCGCACAGCAGAGCAGTGGCGGTCTGAGCTCGACCTGATCCCAGAGCAGCAGCCGGTCTTTATCGTTCTTCCGGAGCCTTTCTCAGTCGATATACAGCCGCTGATGGATGTTCTCGACGCGGCTTTTCCGGGATGCCCGAAGCTGGGCGGCCTGGCCAGTGGAGGCCGCACGCCGGGCAGCCACCGGCTCATCTGTGGCGATGACGTCTTTGCTTCGGGCGTGGTTGGGGTGGCCCTGTTTGGCGATGTGCGCTTGGTGCCGGTGGTGGCGCAGGCCGCTCGTCCGGTGGGTCCAGTCATGGAGGTCACGGCCGCTACGGGTCAGGCGATCCAGGAGCTCGATGGAAAGCCAGTGGTCCAAGTGCTCGAGACCCTCTTCGCGAGCCTGAGCCAGGAAGACCGCCGCAGCTTCCAGTCGAGTGCGGCGGTGGGCCTCGCCCCCGCGAGCGACCAAGGCGAGTCCCTGCGCGTGGGTGACTTCCTCATTCGAGATCTGCTCGGCTTCAATCGCACCGAGGGCAGCCTGATGGTCGCTGCACGGGTCGGCGTGGGAGACCGACTGCAGCTGCAGGTGCGAGACGCAGCTTCGGCTGATCAAGAGCTGCGGGAGCTGCTCGACCGGGTGGCGCGGCATCCCGGCACGGCCGAGCCCGCGGCAGCTCTGATGTTCTCCTGCCTGGGCCGCGGCGCTCGCTTCTTTGGCCTCCCCCATCACGACGTCTCCCTCGTCCGATCCAAGCTGGGCTCACCATCCATCGGTGGATTTTTCTGCAACGGCGAGCTGGGGCCGGTGCGGGGCCGCACCTGGACGCATGGCTACACCTGCGCACTGGCACTCATGTACCCGCGCGGCTGGAGCTGAGGGGCTTGGACCATCGGACACCCTGCGCACCCGGCACACCGGCGTCGAAAGCTGCGCGTCGGGCCACTGCCGCAAGGCGATGTCCGGTCGCATTGACCGGCCTGGAGCCGGTCCGATAGAGTCCGCCCGAGCCTGACGTTCCCCGTCCCTCTGCCGCTCTGCCGGATCGAGGGAAGGACTTGACCGCTCGGCGCTGCCGGCGCTGCTGCCGGTCTCTCGATTGGACGGGACGCCATGCATGATCTTGTAAGCGCGATGAAGGCGGTGGAAGTTCGCCCACAGGACCCCCACGCCTGGGCGACACTCGGTGAGGCCTTGCTCCAGGTGAGGCAGCACGGACCAGCAGAGGAAGCGTTCACGCGCTCCCTCCAGCTCGGCCCCACGGCGCGAGGGTTTACAGGGTGGGCAGACTCTGCAGTGGCGGTCGGGGAAGTGTCGAAGGCCGTCGGGATCCTCACGGTGGCTCGGCAGCGACAGTTGCTGGCGCCGGCGGAGCTGCGACGCCTGGGAGAGCTCGCGCTGGAGGTGGGCGACCTATCCGCCGCCGACGGTGCTTTGGAGGCGTACACCGCCCGAGAGCCCAACGACGCGCTCGGCTGGTTGCTCCGGGGCATCGTACAGACCACCCTGGGCTCGGGAGACCAGGCGCTCCCGCTGCTCGACCGGGCCGTGTCACTGGCGCCAGAGCTTCCAGACGCCCACGCAAACCGGGCGTCGGTGCTCGAGGCACTGTCTCGCCTGGAAGATGCCGAACAGAGTGCACGCGCGGCCTTGGCGCGGGCGCCCGGTCATCCCTTGGGTTCCCTCTGTCTCGCGCGCGTATTGCGACGACAAGGGCGTGCGGAGGAGGCTCTACGGGTGCTCGATGGGCTGCCCGATGACGGACTGACCGCAGCACAGGTTGCGAGCCGGCATGGGGAGCGGGGGCAGTGTGCCAACGCGCTGGGAGAGGTGGCCCGGGCTTGGGCTTCCTTCTCCACCATGAACGCCCATGCCCGGCAGCAGTCTGCCGTGTCCCATGGGGACTCTGCCGGTTGGTTCGAGCGGGTCACCCGCATCCAGGCCCTCGGACCGGCGCTGGCCCACCACGCGTGTCGACCGTGGCAGCCGCCCACAAACGACCATCCACCCGTGTTTGTGGTGGGCTTTCCACGGTCTGGCACGACCCTCCTGGAGCGCATTCTCGGTGCGCATCCCGATCTGCAGGCCACCGACGAAATGTCCGTCACGGACCAGCTCTTCGCGCAGTGGAACGAGCTGCTTCCCGGCGTTGCCGCCTACCCAGATGGCTTGTTGGCCCTCGAAGAGGCCCACCGGCGGAAGCTGCGTCGGCACTGGTTCACCTTGGTCCAGGCCGAGCGCCCACAGCTCAATCCCCAGCTCCGGGTCATTGACAAGCTGCCCCTCAATCTCGTGCACTTGCCACTGCTGCATGCCATCTTTCCCGAGTCACCCAAGATCGTGCTCCTGCGAGACCCGCGTGACACCGCCCTGTCCTGCTTCATGCAAGACTTTGCCTTGGGCGCAACCAACAACCTGATGATGTCGATGGACGACATCGTGATGGCACAGGCCCAGGCCTTCGGGGCCTTTGCGGCTGTCGAGGCCACCATGGCGGCGCATCTGCAGGTGGTTCGCTACGAGTCGATGGTGGCCGATCTCGAAGGTGTGGCGCGACCGCTGCTGGACGCCATCGGACTCGCCTGGAGTGATCAAGTCCTCGACCACGCTCGAGGGCTCGCCAATACCCACATCCGCACGCCGTCCTATGCGCGGGTGCTGCAGCCGGTCGATGCCTCGGCCTGCAACCGCTGGCACCAATACGCAGACCACCTGCGTCCCTGGCGTGCGCAGCTTGACGAGACCGCCAAGCGATTGGGCTACCCAACCGAGTGGCCAGGCGATGGCGCGCCGAGACCGTGAGGCACCCCGACGCCCATCATGGGGGCAAGGGCAACCCGCACCGACCGCGACCTCGTTACGCGTCCATACGGAGTACGAGATGATGGACCCCCCTGGTTCACGCCTGCTTGCCCTCGCCAGCTTGCCCGAGTCCGACGGCACCATCGCGGAACACCGACGCACCCTCTACAGCAGCGACGGCCCCGGATGGCTCGTGGTCCGCGCGGCCCTCGCCCCTGCTGTGCTCGCGCAGCTGCAGCGCACCTGGACCGCGCCACCATCCGCACCGTTCGCCCCGCCGGTCTCCAACGCCGATGCGGGCCCCGGTGCGCCCATGTTCCGCTCCGATGGCCCCTTCCACCAGACCTCGCACGTCTGGGGCCCATGGAATCCACCCATCGACCCCGTGCTGCGCTCCATCGAGTGGGGAATCCAGCTGCTGCGCAACCGCCTCCAGGGCCGGCCACCCTGGTTTGGCCTTTCCCACCCCTCCCAGGCCTGGATGCAGACCCGCGTGGTGCGCACGGTCGATGGAGAGGGCTTCGTGCGCGACCACGCCGACTATGCCGAAGCCCCACCCGCAGAGCCCCTGGGCCAGCATCGCGCCGACCCCACGATGCTGCAGGCCACCCTCCTGCTGTCTACGCACGGCCACGACTGGACCGGCGAGGGCTTCTGGCTTCGTCTCTCGGGCACCGACCAGCGACTTCCCATCGCTGCACCGCCGCACGCCGAGGCCGGAGACCTGCTCTTGTGGCGACATGCCATGACCCATGGGGTTGGCGAAGTGCGCACCCCGGCCCATGGGCTCGGCTTCTTGCGGGTCATCTTGCCCCAGGTCATTCCCGGACCCCGATGATGGCTACGTTTTCCCTGCATCGCCCTGTGCTGGAGCTCCTCGATGCCACGGTGCGCGCGGGTCTGCCTCCGCACCCCCTGCTGCACCGATGGTCTGAAGACCAGGGAGTGGTGCTGTCGGTGCTGCATCAGGCCGGCTGGCGCTTCGGCGACCCTCTCCTGGAGCTGGGGTGTGGCTTGCTGCGAGCGGGTCACATCGCACTCCAGACCGGTCCGGCGGAGGCCTACCGTGGCCTGGAGCCCCATGCCGGACTCGCCAGGCTGGCACAGCATCTTGCCCCCGTCGTCCACCGCGACCGGGTCACCCATGCCCCGAAGCTGATCGCAGCACTGCGCGCACTCCCTGTGCCCCCAACCCCACTCACGGTGGTCTCGTGGGACTTGTGGGCGTGGATCGATGAGCCCAGATGGAAGCCCCTCGCGCACGCGGTGCGTCGCCTGCTCGAGAACGGCGGAACCTGGATCTTCCGCGCCCCAGCCGACAGTCCCAACGACTCCTTCACCGAGCTCGACCCCTGGCTGGGACCCGTCGATCGGCGCTTGCTCGGCCGCTATGGGAGTGTGCCCCGCATCACAGCGCAGGCAGGTATGGGCGCACGAAGGCGGAGCCTCCACACTGACCCCACATCGGTGGTCTGGACCATCAGGCCCAGGCTCACCATTGAGCGCAGGCACGCCCTCACGAAGGCTTCTCCAGCTGCAGCACCGCCCGTGCCAAGCGACGGCTGAGTCTCACATACAGGCTAGGCGCTTCGAGCGGCGGAAAGGCCGCTTCGTCGATGTGGCCCACGAACGACGCGCCACGGTCGCTGAGCAGCTCGTAGGTGGGGTACGCCACGAGGCTGAGCACACGCATCCACTCGTCGCTCGTGGGATGACGCCAGCCGAGGATGGGTGCATCGACGCCATCCACCTCGATCTCCGGCTCCCCGAACCAGTCCATGGCCGTGGCCACCAGGGTGGCCGTGTCGGGCACCGGAGCCCCAAGGTGCCGGTTGGCCACGAGCTCCACCGCCAGGATGTCGCGGCCGCCGTAGACCCGCCGAGGGGCGAAGGAGCGGCTTCGGCCAAGGATGCCGGAGATCCCGTCGGCGGCGCTGTCGAAGGCATCGATCAGAGCAAAGTGCGGTGGGAACTCGAGCAGTGGGGCCAGCAGCACCACATCGCGGTCGGCGCGGCGCTCGTCGAAGAGAAAGTCTTCGATTCGCGGCCCCACCCCCTGCAGCGAGCCCAAGGCATGGTGGCCGAAGTCGACCGGATGCGAGCGCAGCTTGCCCACCACGATGCGCAGATCGGCTTCCTTCCACACCTGGGAGACGGTGCTGTCCATGAGCCCGAAGGGGTAGGTGTGGGGGACCTGGTCGGTGCTCAGGTCGTGGACCTCGGGCACGCCAAAGTAGTCCCCCACCTCGGGCACGCTGCGGTGGGCGTAGAACCGGTCGTAGATGGTCGGCCCGTCAGCCACCACCACCTGTGTGAAGCCCCGCTCGGCCAGCCAGTCCCGCAGCTCGGCGATGAGTTCAGGGTCGGTCACCACGCTGAGATCGCGCCGGTCCAGGCCCATCGTGAGGCTCACTTTGACCACCACCCGACACTGTGCTGGAGGCTTTTCGAGTGCCGCAAGGCGCTCGGGGAGACCGCCCGCTTCCAACACCGCGTGGAGGGCCCGTCGCTTGTCGCCTCCCTCGCGAACGGCCACCACACCACCCGCTCCTACCGGATGCTCGGCCCATTCATGCGCGCGATGCGCCCGGGGCAGGAACATGGGGTGCACATCCGCAAGCCGCTCGACCAATGCGGCGGCCTCTCCCACGGGTCGGTCGTGCGGGTCGAGGTGATCGGCCAGAGCTTCGAACACCGCACGGTGGCGGGTCTCGTCGCCCCAAAAGCGCTCGAAAGCCCGTGCAGGGCCGCTCCCGAAGTCGGGGAGGCTGCGGGCGACCACGGCCATGCGCGCCCATGCCGCCGCAGCCGTACGTTCTGCGTCGATCTGGAAGGCGCAGAACGCACGAAAGCGCAGGTGACGAAGCTTGGCGGCCACGCCACGAGGCACTTTCCCTCCCAGTCGACCGGCCCAAGTGACCCCCTTCGCCAGGGGCCAAGTCAGAGGCGCTGACCGCCAGGACACATGCTGACAGATGCTCGACGCCCAGCCACCCACCGCCCCCGCCACGATGGACGCCCGGGCCTTGAGGCGCACCCAGGGGCTGCCGAGACTGCGCAGCAAGCCGCGGGTGTAGATGGTGTGCCCCTGCTCGTCTCGCCAAGCCATGGCGAGGGCCTGGGCAAAGATCTTGCGCTCAGAGGGGCTCAGTGGCAGCGACGCGAGGCGGGCCGCCATCAGCGCCTCGCGGTAGGCCACCACCACCAGCTGCTCCCGCTCAAGGGCCATGAACAACAGGTGGGCGAGCTCACGCCGAGGGTGGTCGGCATGTTGGTGTTGAAGCTGAGCGAGCTCTTCGGTGAAGTCGGTGTACAGCTGCCCCATGCGAGAGGACTATCTCCTCCCCTCGGGACCGGCTCGTGCCGCCACAGCAGGCAGGGCCCACCCCAGCACGGAGGCTCCGAACAGATCCGGGTCACCATCCTGTTCGTCGTGCAGCAGACGCAGACGCACACAGAGACGCCGTCGCCACATCCTCACGCCCGCCGACCGCTCTGACCCGTCACGACCGCCGCTCCCACAAGGTGCGCCAGGCGGAGTGCCTCGGGGACCTTCCCCCGATCGGTGAGCAGCGGAAGCGCGCGCCCCACGACAGCTGGGGATGCACCCATGCACTGAAAGATGAATGCGCCCACGGTGTGGATCGGTCCTGCCCGCTCCAAGAGTCGAAGGCGCCGAGCCGAGTCTTCAAAGCTGCGCAGACCGCGACAGAAGCCCTCGAGGTCTGGCTGGCGTCTCATGACCGCTACGCAGGGTCGCTCCAAGCGGGCTGCGAGGTCCGGCAGGTCGACCATGTTGAAGCCCCCAATGGCAATCCCGTCGAGCAGCACCAGGTGCACTTGGTCCCAGAACTTGCTGGGTCGCAGCAGCCCCACGAGGGTGTCGGTGGCGTCGTCGCCGTCGCACGTGGCCCGACCCCAGACCATTCCCTCCATGCGAGTCCCGGTGCAGACAATGCCCGCCACATCGACCGGTGCAGCGGGAGCCCGCACGAAGGGCGCATCGTCAAAGCCGATCACCCGCGGCGACCGACCAGACTGCAGGAGGCGGTCGAGGGTGGTCATAGGAGCTCCGTGAGGCACCGAAGATCTAGCCCACTGGGCAGTGCTGTCGCGGCATATGCGCGCGGATGTGCCAGCGAGCCACCAAGGCGCTGCGGCCATCGAGGCCTGCATGTTACGCTCCCTACACGGCATCCACCTGAGGACTCGTACGATGTTCATGTCGAGAAAGCGCAGCTCGCAGAGCGGTCAGAGTGGCTCGTCTACCGACAGCAGCGGGTCGACGTCTGCCTCCGCAGCCCAGCAGTCTGGCGGCAGTGGAAACGCCCACATGCAGGAGCGTCTGGGCTTGCAGGGCGACCAGTCGAGCAGCGAGGGCAGCGCCGAGAAGACGGCGCAGGTGCTCTCCGCCGCCAAGTC
>CAJWOS010000246.1 GCA_913044235.1 uncultured Pseudomonadota bacterium | reverse complement strand
GAAGGCGAAGGCGAAGGCGAAGGCGAAGGCGAAGGCGAAGGCGAAGGCGAAGGCGCGTTCACGTCCTCCGTTGGCGTCTTCCAAGTGCTCACTACCGAGACATATCTAGAGGGCGACACATGCCTTATCAGCAGTGATCTGTCCTCAACGACGCCCCTCACAACGTGCACCGACTGTGACTTTGCATTCGATTATGTCTTCACGGAAGTCGGTGGCACGGACTGCTCTTCGAATGGATTCGACGGCCTCACCTATGGACTCGGAATCGGCGAGTCGGGCGGCAACGACTACCTGTTCTACGACTACTACTCCACCTACACCTACAGCTCGTCGTGGATCCCCATCTTCCCTGCGTATTACCGTACGGGCGACTACGGGTACTTCTTCGAGTACACGTACTACAACTACCCGTACTACTACTTCAACCCCTACACATACACCGGCAGCTACTACTATCTCACCGATATTCGCGTCGGGTACCTGCAGGCATACTGACCTGCGTGTGCGTTGCGCGGGTGGCTGTCGCTTCGACGTGCCACCCGCGCTTTCGCTGGTGAGGATGGTTTCAGTGCGGCGTGGTACCGGCCGTCGCTCGTCACACGTGGTCGGCGAACCGGTCCTGGTGGTGGTGAAAGACTGAGTAGCCCACCAGCAGTGAAAACAGTGCGATGACGCCGATGATAATGAACGTACGGCTGTCGGGAAGCTCCTGGTTGATCAGCAGCTGCCGGTAGATGCCCACCAGGTGGCTCATCGGGTTGAGCTGCTTGATCAGGTCGAGGCGGGGGGGGTAGGCCTCGGGGCCATAAAACACCGGAGTCACGAACATGAGGAGCAACATCGCGGCTTTTACGATGTGCACGGTGTCTTTGAAGTAGGTGCTCACGGTTGCGAGCAGCATTCCCACCCCGAGCACAAATCCGGCTTGGGCGGCCAGGATCGGCGGTACCAGGAGCACGTGCCAGGTCATCCCACCACGGGTGGCGAGCAGGATGAAGGTGAGCAGCACGCCCAGGCGAATGACCTGATTCAGCACGGCGCTCGCGACCACGTAGCCAGGCAGCGTGATCGCATGAAAGTTGACCTTCTTGATCAGGTGGGCGTGGTCGGCAATCGATGTGGTGGACCGGATGATCCCCTCTTGGATTCCCGACCAGGTGACCATCCCGCAGAACAGAAAGATCGCGTAGGATGCCCACTCTGCCTGCCCGTTGCCGTAGCCATCTCGGAGGCCCAGCACGAAGTGGAACACGAAGGTGTAGGTCGCGAGCTCGAGCAGCGGTGTGATGACGGTCCAGAAAAATCCGATGCTGCTGCCGGTGTAGCGCTGCTTGAGGTCGTTCAGGACGAAGGTGGCCACAAGACTTCGGTGGGTCCAGAGCGCAGCAAGCCCCCCGGTGTGGTGACCGGGATCGGGTTCCGGGCCAATGCGGCGAACCGGAGGTGGGGGGCGGAGGGCAGGTGCGGGCATTTGCTGCAGATTATCGCAGTTCCGCAGACCGTGACGGACAGCCGGTGATCAAACAATCGAGGCAAGCGACCTTGGGGACGGCCTGGCCTGCCCACGTCATGGGAGAAAGCGCGCTGCCTGGGCCTCTGTGGGGAGCTTGCAGGTATCTGGAGCGGGTGCAAGCCGATGTCGAACCCTCGCGACTGCCATGTAGAGGGCATCGGTGAGGCGGAGTGGTAGGTACCGCAGCAGGCCGGGAACGGACCAGACGCCTCCGAGGAGGCTGCAGATCCGGAACACGGCATGGGAGCGCCACCACACGCGCTCGCGTGGCTTGTCGACGTGCTCTACCAAAAGAACACTGTCGAGGTCATCTGGGAGCTCGGGATGGCGACTGCGCAGCTGTGCGGCGGTCTCGCCTTGGAGCGGCGCGTAGGCGAAGTGGCCGATGGCGTCGTGGTCGAGCAGCCACTGTACGGAGGCGTGGCAGAATCCACACGTGCCGTCGTAGAGCACCACATGCGGGGGGCGGTCAGGAATCGCCAAGAGCGACTCCACGAACCGCTGCTGCTTGTGCATCGGGCAGTGGCGCGAGCGTGCGGCACATCTCTGCGACGAAAGGCATGTCGGGAGACAGCTCGTCTGCGGTCCAGTCCATCGCCTGCACGACCTGTTCGACCGGCGGAACGAGGTTCACGGGAGAGAGGCGGCGGCGCATGGCGAAGTAGTGATGCGCGTAGGGCAGGTTGGCGTTCACGTTCGGGCGGACCACCTGTTGGAGGGGGTACCAGGCAAAAGAACGCTTCAGGGGGGCAAAACAGTCCAGGGCAAGCACGAACGGATTGCGTCTTCCGAGCTTCCCGCTCATCGCATGCTCCCATGCGGGGCGTGCCGGCACATTGTTCACCAGTCCCCCCTCGGTGAGACGGGTGATCCCCTTTTCTGCGTAGAGGCGGTCCAGCAGACGGCGCATGCGGGGGTCGTCCCGGATGACGTCATAGTGAATGACGCCAGTGACCGCCGAGGAAAAGCCAGCCGCATCGAGCACATCCGTGTCCATCGTGAGCTCGTCGCCGCCGAAAATGATCTCCCGAATGGCGTTGGGGGTGGTGAGGAATTCAGTCCACAAGCTGAGTATGCTTGTGAGCCTCTGGAGCTTGGAATGCCGAAACACCACTCCCGGGCGAACCGCGTCGTCGAGAAAGTGCTCGTAATACCCCAAGTCGTGGCGCAGCCCGTCCACGGTCACGCCGGTCACGCACACCAGGAGAGGAATCTCCAGGTCGCGAAATGTGCTCATCCGCCCGTCTGGTAGCGTGAAGAGGCCCCCCAGGGCTGTGCGAAGGTAGAGTCGCAGCGTGGCTGGGATCCCGTACCGACTCTCCATCTCGAGGACGCGAAAAACGGTCGGCCAGGAAAGCTGGCGTGCTGCAGCGACCATCTTGGCGGCATCAAATTGGCGGTGACGGGCGCGGAACATGCTGATCAGCGAGCCCATCGATGTGCCGGCGAGCAGCGAAGGCTGCAGGTTGTGCCGGTGGATGAGCCGAAATGCGCCGGCAAAGCCGTAGCCACTTCCGCCACCTCCACCGCTCACGATGACCAGCTGCCGCTCGCAGACCTCTGCACCCAGGACTTCGGGCGACACGTCGAACTGCTGCACAACCTGTGCGCGAACAGTCCGTGCTGCCTTCAACAGGGTGGGAAGCTCTCGTACCGCCGCCCACAGGTCTGGACGCTCCTGCTCGAGGATCGGACCGAGTCGTCCGCCCACGCGCCATCGGAACCGGGCGAGCGCATCGGAAATGTCGAGGTCTTCGCCACGGTCGTTGCGCACGGTGCCGAGGCGCGACATCGACAACACGAACCGGAGTCCGTCGAGGAGTGCGGGAGCAAGCTGGTCGGGCGCCGACAAGTGCGCGCGGACGAGGCCCGCTTCCATGCGGTCGAAGGGTGCGCGTCGGGCAAGGAGGTCAGGGGCGTCCAAGGGTACTCGCTGGTTGCGGCACCCTTATCCGACTGCCTCTGTTTCTCCATGGCCCGGCTCGTCAAGGGTGTGTGGCTCCGCCAAGCTTTGGTGCAGGTGGGCCCAGTGGTCGAGGAGGTCGGCACCGGGCAGGACCGAGCGCACCGGCGCCCAGTCGGCCGGCAACAGGGAAGCATACCGGCGCTGTACGAACCGACGGCCGATCAGCACGATGGCCCCCACATCCGACTCGGTCCGGATGATGCGACCGGCGGCCTGCACCACGCGGGACATCCCCGGAACCAACCAAGCGTACCGAAAGCCTTCTCCATACTCGGACTCAAACCAGTCCTGCAGCAGTCGCCGCTCCAGCGTTGCGGCGGGCAGCGAAGGGCCGACAATGATCGCAGCGAGCAGCGCTTCTCCGGGAAGGTCGATGCCTTCACTGAAGATGCCTCCGAGAACGGCCATAAGTGCATGCCCGTCGCCCTTTTTCATGGTCTCCAGGAATCGAGTGCGCTCGGACTCTTTCATGCCCCGATGCTGCACGAGCAGTGGTCGATCGCCGGTCTCCAGCAGGGGCGTGAGCGCTTCGAGAAAAGCGAACGAGGGGCAGAACACGGCCACGTTGCCGGGCACACAACGGATTGCGTCGCTCACGAGCTCGGCGGTGCGTACGCGGTCGCGGTCGCGGTCGCGCCAGGCGGTCGACACCTCCGGGCACACGAGGACGCGTCGATGCTCGGGCGGGAATGGACTCGGATGGTCGATGCGCACGATCTTGTCGGGTACGAGCCCCAAGACGCGTCGGTAGAAATCGTCGGGCGACAGGGTGGCAGACATGCACACGACTCCGCCCAGGTCTCTGAACAAGGGTCCCAGAATCGAGGCGGGATCTCGGTGCAGGAGCTTCAGTCCAGAGGGGTCGTTGGGATCGTGGGCCACAGATGGACCTTGCAGCAGCGAGGTCTGATTCGATCTGCGAGGGCGGGCGGTCCGCTTGCGCCGTCTCCTGGGTGCCCGCCAGATGGCCATCGTGGCTTCGGTCGCCGAGCGACCCGCAGCACGTGCCCGCAAGACCGCACGGCCGAGATCCAGCCAGAGATCGGGCATGCCTGCGGGAAATGGGGGATGGGTGAGCTTGACCAGCGCATAGTCGAGCGCGAGTCCCTCCACGCGCTGGGCGAGCTCGTCGAGGGTTCGACGGTCGACCCCTTCATCCACCCGAAGCGCCAGCTCACCGTCGCGAGCGGTCTCCGGAACTCGAGCAATACCGGCACGGAGCCAGTCGGCGATGTCTTCTGCTAGCTGTGCAAAAGGTCCCCAGCGGCTCGCATGGGGTCCCGTTCGCAGAGCGTCGGCGGCTGCCTCGGCGACTGCAAGCCGAAGCTCTGGAGACGCGGCATCGAGGGCCCGCTCAGGAAGGTTGTGAGCCTCATCCACGATCACGAGCCACTCTCTGGGCCGGTCGCCCACTTCGGCAAGCCGCACGGATGGATCGAACACATAGTTCAGGTCGCCAATGACGACGTCGGCGGAAGCCACCAGATCGAGCGATACCGCAAAGGGACAGACCGTGGCATCCCCAGCCACCTGCAGTACCCGGTCGGGGGGGGGCACGCCGGGGTGCTCGGGACCCGCACCGAGAGACCACAGAGTCGAGACGATGTCGGCTTCGCGAACCTTGTCGTGGTAGCGCTCGGCGTAGGTACAGGCGTCGGGACGGCAGGCCACCACGGAGTTGAGGCACACCCGCTCGCGAGCCCGAAGGGTCACCGCTCGAATGGGGAGCCCTCGGCGTGCCATCTCTCGAACCGTCTCTTCCGCCATTCGCTGTTGTGTGGTGCGGGCTGTCGCAAAAAACACCCGGTGGCCAGTATCGCGTGCAACGGTGAGCGCAGCCTGCAGCGCTGCGGCGGTCTTGCCGTACCCGGTGGGCGCCTGGAGGAGCAGCCGACGTCCGCCAGCGAGCGCACTGGTGATCTCGTCGATGAGGTGTTCTTGACCGGGGCGGTAGTGGTCGTGCGGGAACGGGACGGATGCGCCCCGTCTGCGGGCCCGCCATGCCATGCGATCCTCGTGCTGGATCAGCAGCCACTCCAGCTGACGCTTCACCCATTGGTCCAGTGCCGGATCGGGAGCCACGTGCAGGACCCGCTGGCTGCCGTCCAGCAAAGACACGAGCACGAGGCGGCCCACCGCAGCGGTACCCTCGCCGGCCAGAAACCAGAGGTACAGGTGCACCTGTCGAGCCCAGTCGGGAAAGTCTTCCAGCGTTCGCTGTTCGAGCATTTCTGCGGTCAAGGTCGTGGACTTCACCTCTTCCACCACCGTGTGGTCGCCCTCCTTCGACAGGCCATCCACCCGGCCTTGAATCCGACACTCCCAGTCGCGAACGACCACCCGTCGCTTGAGCGTGACTTCCCGGCGGAAATGAGCATCCTCCTCGGCACGCGCGGCTTGCCAAGTGGTGTGGACCTCCTGACCTGCCCGCATACGCGTGCGTGCCGACCACGCGACCTGCAGGCTCAGGTGACCTTGCTTGGGCCCGGTGTCGATGAGGTCATGAACGCCGATCTCGACGAGGCGTTCGGTATCGTCGATTCGAAGCACGAGGTCTCAGAAGCTCGGAAGCGGAGGGTCGGTGCGCACGTACAGTCCGTGCCCAGTCCCCCGAAGGATGACGGACGAGCCAGCCGGAAGCCGAACCTGTGAAGCGCCCTTCTCGAGCTCAAGGGAGGTGCCGTCGGCCATGGTGGCGGTGCCGTGAAGCTCCGGCCCGGGATGCACCACGAGGTCTCCATTTTCATCCAATCGTACCCAGCCTTGTCGTGAACGGGCCGACTGGCCAGCCGGTAGCCGACCGGCGCTGCGCCATTCCGATGCGTTGCGGACCCAGACCTCGGCCGGCGGCACTGCCACCGACCCGCCCACATATTCGAGCAGGCCAGAGATGGTCTCTTCGCTGGTCTCCATCGGTTCCAATGCCCCGGAAAGCGTGGCCTCCTGGCCGGTCTGCTGTGGTGTGGAGCGTGGGATGGTGAGGGAGTCCGAATGGTCGCCAAAGTGGCCCGTAGCCGTGGGAATGGTGGGGGAGGTGGCTTCTTCGGTTGTGTGTCCCCATATATTCTGGGCGAGATTGGGGACTTGCTGGAAGAGACGCGCGACCGAACGTGGGGCCTCGGCGGTTTCGGTCTCGAGCGCCTCTGCGTCGAGGTCGCCTGTGCGGTCCGAGTCCCAGCGTGGTGGATGGGCGGGACGCTCGGGCAGCGGCATTGTGATGTCGTCTTCGGGCGCGCGGGTCAGGCGAGGCAGCGGTTGCTCGTCGATCTGTCCGCGGGCGGGCCCCTTGGCGGATAGCGTGCCGAGGGGAAGCCCCGACCGAATGTCGCGCAAGGTGACCTCAATCGGTTCGGTGCCCAGCGGGAGGGCGGCAAGCAGTCGCCCGCCTTGGCGGATCTCAACGAGGATCCCCGACGGTTCGTCGGATCGGGACATGGCCGGTCTCTCGATGCGGTGAAAGAATTCTGGGTAACCCGGATGACGGTCTGATCGGTGGTTCCCGACGGCAATCCATCTGCGCCTGTGGTGCGAACAACCGGTCGCGGACCGGGGATCTTGACGCTGGGTCATGGCCCCACTTGCCGAGGGTTGGTCGGGTTACCCGCTCGGGGCGCCGCCGGTCTCGGAGGTGTCCTGGTCGATGAAGGAGATCTCATGGCCGCTTCGCCGAGCGAAGACTGGAAAGCGATGGTGGCCTACGTCACTCGCTATCGGAACCTGGGCGGGATTCTCGGTCTGTTGGAGTGGGACCAGCAGGTCTGTATGTCGGGCGGGAGTGCCGGTTCGCGGGGTGCTCAGGTTGCGGAGCTGTCCAAGGTTCGACATGCGGCGTTGTCCGACCCCCGGTGCGGAGATCTGGCGCGGGCAGTGCTGGGGAGCGCAGATGCAGACCTCGGACCGGAACAGCCGAGCGGAAGTGTGCGGGCGGCAGCGGCGCGGGCGGTCCTGCGGGACCACAGCCGGGCGGCAGCGGTGCCGGCGGTGCTTGTGGACCGAGCGGCCCGGGCGCGTACCGCGGGGTTCACGGCGTGGAATCGAGCGCGGGAAGCAGGCCAGTTTCACGACTTTGCCCCTGCGCTTGCGGAGCTTACGGAAGTGGCCCGGGCGGAGGCGGCCTGTCATTCGGTCGGTGAGCATCTCTACGATGGGGCTCTCGAAGGGTTCGACCCTGGTGCCCGCGTGGCGTCGTTGACTCCGATGTTTCGCCGGCTCGGCACGGCTCTGGTACCGCTGGTCCAGGCGGCTCGGAATGCTCGGGCCCCCGACGCACTTGCGCTCTCGGTCCCCGAGCCCGCGTTCGAGCGCCTGAATCGGCATGTTCTGGATGCGATGGGGTACGACTTTGAGCGCGGTCGACTGGACCTCGCCGCGCATCCGTTCACGGTGGGTGTTCATCCCAACGACGTGCGGATCACCACCCGACTCTTGCCTGATGCGCCGCTGGGCACGCTGGGGGCCACCATCCACGAAGGGGGCCACGCGCTCTATGAACAAGGCTTGCCAGTGGAGTGGTTCGGCACGGGGCTCTGTCGCGCAGCGGGTGCGGGGCTTCACGAGTCTCAGAGCCGGTTTTGGGAAAATCAGATCGGACGATCCCGCGCGTTCTTTCGCTGGCTTTGCCCCGCGATGGAGGAAGCCTGTGGCCACACCATCGACCCAGACGCGCTCTACCGGTCTGCGAACCGCATTGAGCCCACGTTTGTGCGGGTAGAGGCCGACGAAGCCACCTACAACTTGCATGTGATCATTCGGTACGAGCTGGAGCTGGCACTGTTCGAGGAGCGCTTGTCGGTGGCGGAGCTGCCCGACGCCTGGAACGCTGCCTATGCAGAGTGGCTCGGCCTTGACGTGACCGACCCGCGGCAGGGGGTCCTGCAAGACATTCACTGGGCCTGTGGGCTGTTCGGGTACTTCCCGAGCTACACCATCGGGAACTTGTACGCCGCTGGATTCGGAAAGGCGATTGCCGCCGACATGCCCGACCTTCTCGATCGAGTGGAGGTCGGAGACCTCGCTCCGATCCTGCGTTGGTTGCGCGAGCGGGTCCACAGTCGCGGCTGCGAAGTCGATGCGCCCACCATTTTCCAAGACGCGGTGGGTGATTGCGACCCTGTCGAGGCCCTCATTCAGCATCTCTATGACCGCCAGGGTGCGCTCTATGGAATCAGCCGACCCATCGCCGACTGAGTGCAACCCTCTCTGGGAAGCATGGCGTGGTGGTTCCGCCCCCGCCGACCAGCACTGCGCGGGCTGCGCCTGGCAGTACATGGGGGGGCGCGGCAGACCGGTCTCTCGCTGCCATCGGTTCCGCGGGGCTCGCGTGGACGAGAACTGGGCGGCCTGTCCTGCGTTCATCGCAACCGAAGATCTCTCGTGTGACGACTGCGGCGCCTGCTGCCGCGAGGCCTTTCATGTGGTGGAGCTCTCCCCGCGCGACCCCTTCCGTGCTGCACGCCCTGATCTGGTCGAACAAGAAGACGGTCGACACGTGCTCAAGCGGAATGCACAGGGCTGGTGTCCCTGCCTCAGCCGTACCTCGTGTGGCTTCCGATGCGGGGAGTACGAGCAGCGTCCGCGGACTTGTCGAGACTTCACCCTGGGGTCCGCCAACTGCTGCGAGGCGCGGCGACGGGTAGGGCGAACACCCTGAATACGCGGCTTTGTGCGCCCCGGACTTGCGGGCGGTGAGCAGCTCGGGCGATCGATCTGCCGTCTCGATTGCGCGCCGATGGAGCGCAAGAGAGGATGCAACACCCAACCCTTTCGCTCGCGAGGCGATGGATGCGTTCCCGCCGCGTTGCCGGATGCGGCTCGCGCGGGAGGGCCAAGCACTCGTTGTGCGCCGACCGTTGTGCTGTCGGTGGCGGGAGCGTTGTCAGAGGTTCGGCCTCGGCCGGTGTCGTTGCGTTTCGACGGTTCGAGGTCGCGGCTTGTGCGGGGGCGCGTTGACGCTCGCTGCGCGTGCGGGGTGTGGTGCACTGCTGCGGGGTGTATGGTTTTGGGTATGTCTGCCCCCGATTTTGATCCGCAACCCTGGTTCGATCGTCTCGCTGCGCTTGCCCGACCCATGCGCGATGTGCCCCTGAGCGCCACGTTCGATGGCGGTTGTCACGATATTCACGTGGTCTTTGGCACCATGGTGCATGGAAACGAAGTGGGGCCACTGCCTGCGGTGGTGAGACTGGCAGAGGCGCTGGCCGCTGGCACGGTCGATTTTGGTGGTCGAGTCACGGTCTTCATCGGCAATCCCGATGCCGGCCGTCGGGGAACGCGCCTGTGTGAAGCCGATCTGAATCGAGTCTTCGTGGACACACCGCTCGACACCATCGAGCACCGACGGTCCCGCCTGCTGCGCCGTATTTTGGACACGGCCGATCTCTTCGTGGACTTCCACCAGACCATCGGGCCCACACCGAGCGCGTTTTACATCTTTCCCTGGTCCCGAAGGGGAGAAGCATGGGCACGGGCGCTGGACGCTGCGCCTCGATGGGTGACCCGCGCCCCCGGACAGTCCTTTGCCCCCGGCACCTGTTGTGCGGATGAATATGTCCGGAACCACGGCGGTGTGGCGTTCACGGTCGAGGTCCTGCAAGCGGGACCGAGTGAGGAGGCTGTGGCCATCACCGAGCGCACCATGCGCCGGGCGTTGCGCTGTTGTCGCTGCAGACCCACCATATCCGCGCCTTTGCCGCGCGCATGCACGGCGGCGGCCTGGCCGGCACCAGCATTGCCCGCACGCTGTCGGCGTGGCGCGGCTTCTTCCTGTGGGCCGCGCGCCAT
>CAJWOS010000245.1 GCA_913044235.1 uncultured Pseudomonadota bacterium | reverse complement strand
CGAGGCGGCATGGGCTGGGCACAGGTTCGCGTCGCCGTGGAATAAGCGCTCAGTGATCGAACCGATGGGTCCATGTCTCAAGCTGTGCTCGCAGGCCAAACAGCGCCTCCCGCTCCCCGAGCATCGTCCGTACCGCCCGTCGGCGTGCGGTTCCCACCGTGGCACCCGATGCGAGCACCACCGACAACGCACAGGCATCCTGCCCCAGGCAGCTCGAAGCCCCCGGTGAGGGTGCCAGCGTGCCGGTGAGTCCTGGTCGCGCGGGA
Organism: uncultured Pseudomonadota bacterium; assembly: GCA_913044235.1. Lineage (GTDB taxonomy): Bacteria > Myxococcota_A > UBA796 > UBA796 > UBA2385 > CAJWOS01. The sequence continues at coordinate 10,000 of CAJWOS010000245.1, read as the reverse complement.
TCAGCGTGGATCGCGTACAGGGTGTGTCCTCCCGCCAACACAATCGTGGAAACCTCGATGGGGTTTGACACCTGACCCGTTCCCACCGATTCCTTCGATGGGACCCCAAGCAGCCCGAGGAGCTGTGGGCTCACGACCAGGCCAAACGGATGCGTTCGCCCGTCGCCTCCCCCTTCGAACACAAACGCGGGGGCGACCTCCCCAAGTCCGGACAGCGTGGCCGCTCCATCGCGGCGACCCATGGGCGCACCGCCCCCGGCAAAAGAGAGGCTGCCGACAAGGTGGTTGGCCACCATCCGCATCGCCATCACCGTTTCCTCATCGGCCAATGCGATGCGCTTTGGTGGAAACCGTGCTGCCCCCACGCTCACCGCTGCCACCGTGACCGACCATCCCACGATGTCTTCGGCCGTGGCCTCGCCGAAAGCATCGCACGTGCCGCGGTTGGTCTCACACGAAAAGGCCGAGGTGGTGGTGCCCCGAAAGTGTCCGTAGACCCGTGCTCCACTCACCGGTCGGCCTCGCTTGTCGACCACCAGAATCCGAGCGGCAGGACGGGTCACGCTCCCCTCCGACTTGCGCCAGGGAGTAAGCATCACGCCGAAGCCCGAGGCTTCCAAGCCCCATCCCGATCGAGCCGACACCGCATCGAGCGCAGTGTCGATGCGCGCCGTCCCGACTCCATCTCCCGCTTCGTTGGAGGCGAGCGGCGCGGCCCCCGCCTGCAAGGCTGCCCGTACGTCCTGCGCCGGAGCTCCAGCTTCCAGGAGGCGCACCACGCCGCCAGTGACCATGGCCGCCGCCTGGCCAGTGCCCTCAAGCAACAGAGGCACTGAAGAGGTCGGGTCGTTCAGCGAGAACGACTCCGCCAGGACCCCATCGGGAAGACCATCTCGATCCACATCTCGGTCCAGGCATCCGCCCGGAGCCAGCAGGTCCACGTCGGCCCCGTCATTGGAGTAGGGCGCGAGCACCGGTCCCGCGGCACTCCGGCACATGGCCCCCACAGACACGACCAAGGGACTGGCTGCGGGCCATGTCGACCCCACATCGCCATGATCTCCCGCCGCCGCGACCATCACCGCTCCCACCGCATCGACATACCCGAGCGCATCGAGCAGCGGCTCCGACGGATGGTAGCCATCCGAAAGCGAAAGCCCCATGTGCACCACATCGACGTCGGCCCACGCCGACCAGTAGAGCGCATCGATCAAGGCAAGCTCCGTCCCCAGTCCCCATGCATCGATCACCTTGTAGGGCAGAACAGCCGCCCCCGGTGCCAGCCCACGCATGGCACCCCGCCCCGCGATGAGCGAGGTCACGTGGGTGCCCTGCTGATGCTCATCGAGCGGATACGGCGCCTGCCGCAAGTAGTCCCACGGGTCGACCAGTGGCGTGTCCAGCAGCGACGGAGCAGCCATGAATTCTGTCTGCCCAAGCGACGCTGTGCGCGCCCAGCCACTTGCATAGGCAAGGCCCGTGTCGAGGACCGCCACCCAAGTGCGTGCGCTCGCTTGACTCGTGGTCATTCCCATCGCGTCGAAGTGCCAGGCGGCAGCGGTGTCCACTCGCTCTGGTGCCACGGCCTCCTCCCCGGTCCGAGGCCCGACCCGTACGATGCCGTGTCTCGACACGTCCACCACCTGGGGATGCTCCATCAGACGAGCGATCGCTTCGCGTTCATCCAATCCCTCGGGCAGCATCAGCACACCGAGTCCATCCACTGCCGCACTATGCACCACCCCGGCACCAAGGGCGTCTGCCAGAGCATCCAGAGACGCCGGCGTCGAGGCTCGGACCAAAAGCTGCTGGGGCCACCAGTCATCGCCCGTGGAGAGCGCATCCGAGTCCCGCACAAGCTGAAATGCAGGAATCCCGCGCGCCCCCTCCGGCGCTTGGGCGGTCTTTGGCATCCGCGCCGCCCTGCGCAAGGGCAGCGCCGGGGTCGTCTCCACCGCCACCCCGGTGGCTTCACCACTCGGCTCGGGCCGGTCTGCATGCAGGTGCGCACCCACCAGGGCACCACTCGTGCCCGAACAGGCCACCACAAGGGACCAGACTCGGAGGGGATGTCGCATCCGTGCTCCCGCAGCATGCTGCCGATCCGCAGCACCCCGAAGTGAGCGCCGCGTGTTTAGAGAGTCGGTCAGCGACCACCAATCCTGAGCCCATCCGAAGATTCCACCAGGCCGCCAACGGCTAGCCCGCTGGAGCGCCACCAGAGGAGTCAGGGTCTGTGGACTCGCTTGCCAGTGCGTGGGTGGCCACGAGCGAAGCGATCCGCGCTCGGAATCGTGCGGGCAACCCGTGCCCCATGCCCCGAATGAGATGGAGGTCAGCCCCATCAATCTGGTGCGCGAGATGCTGGCCGGCACGGGGCGGGACCAGGGGATCGCATGCCCCATGGATGACTCGCGTGGGCACCCGAAGCTCGCGCAATCGCTCGGAGCGATCGGATGCATTGAGGACCGCCGCAAGCTGTCTCCGGAAGGCGCTCTCCGATCGGTTTGGACAGCGCTCCCATGCGGCGACTGCGACCGCACGCATCCGCACCAGCTCCGCTTCGGAAAATGGCTCGCTACCCGCACCGCGCAGAGCCTGCTGCGCACGCACCAATGCATCGGCGTAGCTCTCCGGTCCGGTGATGACGCGCGGCCCCATCAGCCCCCACAGCGCATCCAGCCGAGGAATGTAGATCCCACCCGCGGTAGTCATGATCAGGCTGAGGCTCCGAAAGCGCTCGGGCGACCGCAGCGCCATCAACTGAGCGATCATCCCCCCCATCGAGATCCCCACCACGTGTGCGTGCGGAAGCTCGAGTGCATCCATCAGACCGAATGTGTCTTCGGCCATGTCGTCGAGTGTGTAGGCCGGTGCAGCAGGCCCAAACGGCACCAGCTGGGCGAGTCGCGGCGACCCGAGGTGGTCCAGCGTCGAGGACAGCCCAGCGTCACGGTTGTCGAAGCGAATCACCTGGAATCCAGCCGTAACCAGGGCATCGCAGAGGTCTTGCGGCCAGTGCACGAGCTGCAAGCGGATCCCCATCACAAGCAGCAGTGGCAGGCCGTGGCCCTCGACGCGCGCACAAATCGAGATGCCGCTGGGTAGTTCGATGTGGCGGTCCACGAAGCACCTCCGAGGCCGATGGTTCTACCTTGCAACCGCGAGGGCCCGCACCCCCGAAAGGGCACGGGCCACAGGAGTCATGACCCGGAATCGAGCCACGCCCGGACCGCTGCGAGTCAGCTGTCTTCGCCGAGGATTTCCACATCGACTTCGGGTGCTGCCTCACTCGCCGGCGCGTCGGTCACTGCGCCCCCGCCGCCCATTCCTTCGGCAGCCCTGGACATCAGCGCCTGAAGGCGCGTGGCAAATCCCTTGGGGTCATCGAGCCGACCTTCTGCGATCGCCGCATGATCGAGCAGCAGGCGAGCGAATGGCTCTAGCCCCGGGGCCCCTTCATTGTTCAAGCGAGCCAAGGTCTTCACCATCGGGTGCTCGGGGTTGACCTCAAGCACGCGCTTGCTCGCAAACACGTCCTGGTTGGCAGCCTTGAGGATGCGCTCGAGGTTCGACCCCATGGCACCCTCTTGGTCCACCAGCACCGAAGGTGAGCTCGTGAGGCGATTGCTCAGTCGAACCTCGGCCACATCCGACTCCAGGAGCCCCTTCATCCAGGTGACCAGCGGAAGCGCTTGCTCCTTGGCTGCCTTGGCAATCGGATCTTCCTCTTCTTCCGCCTCGTCATCGAGGTCGCCCGAGATGGCACTCTTGAGCTCGGTGCCGTCGAAGTCCTTCACCGACATGACCACCCACTCATCGACGGGATCGCTCATCAGCAGCACTTCAAAGTCACGCTTCTTGAAGCCTTCGAGCACCGGAGCCTCGCCGATGCGTTCCTTGTCGACACTCGTGAAGTACCAGATGGCGTCTTGCTTCTCCACAAAGTCCTTCTTCACATCGGCGAGCGAACGGAGCTCGCCATCGGACTTGGTGGTGGGGTAGCGCAGCAGCTCGGTGAGGAGATCCTTGACGTTCTCGGAGTCTTCGTGGAGGCCCTCCTTGAGGATGTGACCCATCTCGCCCCAGAAGCCGTTGAACGCCTCCGCATCTTCTCGAGACAAGGACCGCAGCTTCTTCAGCACGCGCTTGGTGAGCTGCTTGCGGATGGCCTTCACGGCACCGGTCTGCTGCAAAATTTCGCGGCTCACGTTCAGGTCGACATCAGGAGAGTCGACCACGCCCGTCACGAAGCGGAGGAACCGAGGAACCAGTGCGTCGGCATGGTCGAGGATCTTGACCCGCTTCTGGTACAGCTTGAGTCCCACCTTGAAGTCGAGTCGGTCCAGCTCCCACGGGCGCTTCCGTGGCACGAACAGCACCGCACTGAACTGGATGTTGCCTTCGATCTTGACGTGCAGCCACGTGAGCGGGTCTTGCCAGTCTCCGGAGACGTGCTTGTAGAACTGGATGTAGTCGTCGTCTTCGAGCTCCGCCGGGTTGCGGGTCCACAGGGCTTGCTCCTGGTTGGCACGCTCGCCATCGACGAGCACCGGCCACGAGACGAAGTCGCTGTGCTTCTGCACGATTTCCTTGACCTTGTCGATGCTGCAGAAGTCGTGGGAGTCGTCCCGCAAGTGCAGGGTGACGTCCGTGCCGCGTGTGGTGCGCTCGCCTGGAAGGAGGGTGTAGGCCTCTCCGCCGTCACTCTCCCAGACAATGGCTTCCGAGCCGGAGAGTCCCGACAAGCTCTGTACGGTGACCTTGTCGGCCACCATGAATGCCGAGTAGAAGCCCACGCCGAACTGACCGATCAGCCCCTCCGTGTCGGTTCCCTTCTCCTTGAGCATCTGTGCAAAGGCCTTGGTACCCGACTTTGCGATGGTGCCAAGGTGCTCCGCGGCCTGCTCGCGCGTGAGGCCGATGCCGTCGTCGGAGATGGTGATGGTCTTCGCTTCTTCGTCGACGAAGATGCGCACGCTCGGATCTCCATCTGCCGCGAGCAGGTCGTCGTTCGACAGCGACAGGAAGCGCGCCCGGTCGAGGGCATCGCTTGCGTTGCTCACCAGCTCGCGGATGAAGATTTCCCGGTCGCTGTACAGGGAATGGGTGACGAGGTGCAGAATCTGCCGAACATCTGCTTCAAAGCGATGCTGTTCCTGACTCTCGGTGGCGCTCATGTGGACTCCAGATGCTGTCTGTACCCACCGGCCGGAAGAGGCCATTCACGGTGGGTACAGGGGTTCGAGCCAGCAGCGGGGACGGTGTTCCATGCGGAAGGTGCGTCACGCGCGGCCACTGGCGGGCGCCGCTCTCTAGGAACCGCGAGTCGAGCGTCAAGGGGCTATTGCGAACGTTGAGAGAAAGCCGTAGAAGACCATCGGTAGCACTCGCTGCCGCCATCCCCCTCGGACCGGGAACCGTCGTGCGTCGGACCGCTGCCGAAAGCCCGATTCAGCGAAGAGGCATGCAGAAGCGCAGGCGGCTGGACCGCCCGGCTTCGGACGGGTCCGCTTCGCACGATCCCCATGTGGTGCGTCGGGCCAATGCCCGCTTGGCAAGCTCCAGCCCTCACCACCGCCGCTCGGGGAAGCGCATCCAGCTCTCGTGCATCCCCGAGGCACAAAGGAACGCTCGGTGACCGATCAAACGCATACCAAGTTCATGCGCGAGGCCCTCGCGGAGGGGCGCAAGGCCCTGCCCAAGTGCCGGCCCAATCCCCCTGTGGGTTGCATCCTGGTGCGAAACGGGAAGGTGGTCGGCCGCGGACACACCCAGCCCCCCTACCAGCCCCACGCCGAGCCCATGGCGCTGGCTCAGGTCTCCGGCGACCTCTCGGACGTGGTCGCGTACGTCACGCTCGAGCCCTGCTCGTTTCACAACCGCACGCCCTCGTGCGCCAAGACTCTCATCGCGGCGGGCATTCGCACTGTGGTGATCGGGATGTCCGATCCGCACCCTCGCAATCGCGGAGCAGGCATTCGGATGCTTCGAGACGCCGGCGTCAACGTGATCGAGGGCGTGCTCGAAAAAGATGCCCAGCGCGACATGGGCCCCTACGTCTGGCAGCCCGGTGAGTCCGACGATCACAAGGTCGGCGAGTGATCGCACACACCGGGCCCGCGCTCCTGCTGGCACTCTCGACTTCGGCTGCAGCGGCATCCAACCCGTCCTGGGCCGCAGGACTGTCGGCCGATCGGGTTGCATGGCTGGCCTCGGTGTCGTGGATGGGGTCGAAAGCCCAGGGAGTCTGGGTGCGTCGGGAGCTGTCCCATCAGCTTGCGGTCGGCCTGGAAGCGCGCAAGCTCCAGACCCCCCTACTCACCGACGGACACGGGTTTGAGCTCGGAGGCAGCTTCGGCTTCCGGCCCCAACACCCCTGGTACCGCCCAATGGTCTCCCTAAGCGGCGGGTGGTCTGGGGGCGTTCGGTTCGACTGGGCGGCCTACCATGGACCCGGTTGGCGAGAACGGGCACCAGTGGAACGAGCCGACTACCGACCCTGGTATGCCGGGCTCCAGATCGAGCCCCTGACCGCCCAGGTCCGCGCCCTCGAAGTGTCGACCCTTGCCCTGGACGTGAGCCAGATGGGATGGGGTCGCGCGTTGCGGGCGCGGGTGCAGCTCCTGCGCGTCGGCGCTCGCTGGTAGTGCGCTCAGACTCCGCGCCTCGAATGACGACGCGCAGCGCCGATCCCCACCGCAAGACCAAACACCACCAGACCGAGCAGGGAGATTCGATTGCCAGACGGTGAGATCGCATGCGCGCACTCCAGCCCGACCACCACCAAGCCCAGCACCAGATGCACGAGGGGGAGTCCAGGAACCCCGAAGCCGGTGGGCCCCGAGGTCCCGAGCCGTCGCCGCAGCACAAACAGACTCACCGCCGTGAGGGTGCCGACCACCACCATCGCGAGCGCCACTGCAGTGAGCAGGGCATCCGCTGCGTTGGTGAGCACCAGGAGGGCAGTCCAGGCCCCCTGCACCCACAACGCGGTTCGCGGCGTGCCCTGGTGGTCGACCGCCCCCATCGCGGCCGGCAGGTCGCCCGACCGACCCATCGCCAGCCCGACCCGCGCTCCCCCAAGGAGAGTCGCATGCACCGTGCCCAGCAGGCCCACAGCAATCAGCGCATTCATCACGCGGGCCAGTCCATCCCCGCCGAGATGCGCCGCCAGAGCCGTGCCTGCTTCCCCCGCATCGGCGAGCGCCGGCATCCCGAGCCCAGCAGCCAGGGCCCCGCAGATCAACAGATACAACGCGGCCACCGAGAGAGTTCCGCCCAACATCGCGCGCGGAAGGGTTCGGTCGGGATCTTCCACCACCCCTGCGGCATACACCACCGCGTTCCAGCCGGAGTAGGCGAAGTGCGCCGCAAGCCAGGCACCAACCACCGCGCCGAGGGTCCACGGGGAGGGTGGCGGAGGCTTCTGCGGAAGCGGCGGCAACACTTCTCCCACCGCCATGCCCAAGGTCGCAAGCGCCAGCAAAGCAAGGGCCGCCACCGGGATGACTGCGAGGGTGCGCTGCACGAAGTCGGTGGTGCGGAGTCCCCGATCCTGCACCGCAGTGACCGCGAGCACCACCACAGCGCCGACCATCTGTGCACCGGTGATCGAAAAGCCGCCAGGTAGCGTGACGCCCAGCTCTGCGAGCGGTATTCCGAGCGCCGTGGGCAGCTGGTACTGCCCGAGGGCCGCAGCGATGGTGGCCGCCGACCCGCAAAACACCGCCCATAGCTGCAGGTGGCCCGTGGCAAAGGCAATCGCCGGGCCGAGGGCTTCCCGCTGGTAGACCACATCGCCACCGTCTTCGGGCCGAAACCGCCCCAAGGCGGCGTAGGTCGCTGCTCCCGCCAGAGCGCCCACGGCTGCGAGGAGCCAGAGCCCCAGGAACGGCACGGGATGCGGTAGTGCTGCGGCCACTTCGGGGGGCGCAAGGAAGATGCCCACGCCCACCATCGAGCCCGTCACAACGGCCGTGGCCCCGCGAAGATCCAACGTGTGGGTGGTCATCGAAGCGCCGACCGGCGAGGGCGTTGCAGGTCCACCCAGCCCCGTGCCCGATGGGGTCGTTCGTGCCATCGGAGGAATGGGTCAGACACGGCTTCTCCAATGAGCGCCCGGTCGCGACGCGCAGAGTGCTGGCGCGCCGCCTGCGTAACCCACCTACTGATCCATCGAGTCGCCCACCCCACCCGCCTCAAAGGATGCTTCGTCCCAAGGCACTCTCAATCAGCCAGCGGGCCAGCTCACCCGTCTTGTTGCAGATGTCGCGGGTGGGATTGAGCTCCACCATTTCCATGCCCATCAAGCAACCGGTCTGCGCAGCCATCTCGCACAGCAGGTGGCTCTCGCGCAGGCTCAGGCCGCCCGGCACAGGCGTGCCCACGCCGGGTGCCTCTGCCGGGTCGACGCCGTCGAGGTCAAACGACAGATGAATCCCGTCGGTCCGCTCCACAAGCCCCGCGAAGGCCTCCCGAAGACAGACCGCGGTGCCCCGAGAGTCAAGCTCCGACATGGTGTAGGCCCGGACGCCCTTGCGCCGGACCGTCTCTGCTTCACGACGGTCGACGTCTCGGATGCCGACCAGAATGACGTCTTCGGGCCGAAGGGCCGGCTCACCAGCCAGCAGCTTGGTGGTGAGGCTCGCCGGACCATCCCCCAGGAGACACGCCACCGGCATGCCATGAATGTTGCCCGAAGGCGAGGTCTCGGGCGTGTTCATATCGGTGTGGGCATCGACCCAGACCACCCCCAGCCGCTGCCCCTTGCGGCGCATGGCACGCACCATCCCGGTGATGGTGCCAATGGCAATCGAGTGGTCTCCCCCCAGCACGAGCGGAAACCGTCCGGCCCCTACAGCAGCCTCGGTGCAGTCGGCGAGCGCTTCCACCACTGCGGTGACCTCGGGCAGGAAGCGCATGCTGGGGTCGCCAGGCACCCGAGTCTCAAAGCTGGGAGACCCGATGCTGTTCACGGACTCCACTGTGTGACCGAGCTTTCGGAGGGCCGGAACCAGACCTGCGACATGCAAGGCAGACGGTCCCATGTCTGTGCCGCGGCGACCGGCACCGAGATCGAGATGTACGTTCGTGAGTGCGATGTCCAAGGCAACTCCCGATGGGTGGGAAACTGGACGAACGGCCGGTCTGGGGGTGGTCGCACGTCACCAAGCGCACCGTGCAACCTCAGTCGCACACGAACTCTTCCACTTCGAGGGCATCGATCAGGTGGTAATTCGTGTAGTAGCCCGTGGCGCCGGTGAACCCGACATAGGCCGGAAAGCTGGTGAGCTCTGGGACAGCTTGATCGATGTAGGAACTGCCGTCGATGTCCACCGTGACCCGAGTGCCGGTCACGTTCACCGCCATCCGGTGCCAGTTCCCGTCTTCCATCTCGGGCAGGTCCGACCAGACCAGAGGCGCGGTCACAACGCCATCGAGGTGGAGAGAGAGGTGATCCGCTGTGGTGGGATCGTTGTGCTCCGCATTGTGCCAAGTGTCGACCTCGATGCTCCAACCGGGCAATCCGCCGTACCCAATGCCACCGCCGCTCGAGCCCACAAACGAGGTCATCCGGTCGCTGTCGATGGCGGTGATGCTGATGCCGTCAGCGCCGTCTCCGCCGCTCACAAAGAAATCAAACTCGATCTGTACGTTTGACGAGTCGACCGTGGTGGAAGTCTGAAATGCGGTTCCGGACTGTCCACGGGTCGGACCGGTCAGCTCCACCCAGCCGTTCGTTCCATCCCACTGCGCCGATCCTTCGAAGTTCCAGGTGGAAAGGTCCAGGTTTTCGGCCAAGTAGCCTTCGTTCTGGCACACCACAACATCGGCGGTCACCGCGTTGCCGCAGGTGTCGGTGGCTGTGAGCGTGACGATGGATGAACTAGAGGCTAAGGTCATGGAAGTGCTCGCGTTTAGGGGATCAGATCAGGAGTCGTAGTGTCTTTCGTGGATCATGTCGTGACGGCTGATCTCAAAGAGCGGCAACGCTTGT
>CAJWOS010000244.1 GCA_913044235.1 uncultured Pseudomonadota bacterium | reverse complement strand
GGTGGCCGCACCGATGGCCACATCTTCGATTCCGTCGCCATCCACGTCGCCAGCCACCACCAAGGCCGAACCCAGGCTGCCCGCTCCGAGGATTCGAGCCCGAGCCTCGGAAGGATCGAGACACGTCTCGACCACTCCCGCCCCGATCGCCGCATTGGCATCGTCGCAGTCATCGGCTGCCCAGACACCATCTCGATCGAAGTCGTCGTCGAGCGTGTCGGGATCGCAGTCGTTGTCGATTCCATCGTAGGGCACTTCTTCGGCATCCGGAGAGACGTCCGAGTTGTCGGGCGCGCAGTCCTCGTCGTCGATGGTGCCATCGCCGTCCCGGTCGTCGGAGCCATCTTCCGTGGTTCCACTCCCCGAGCCGTCGTCCGATGGAGCGCCACCATCGCTCTCGTCGCCGGTGTCTTCCGCTTCACAGTCCGGGGCGTTCCGGCAGTCTGGATCGTCGCAGTCGAACTTCCCGTCACTGTCGTTGTCGGCCTCATCGCTGCACTCGCCAGGCTCATCGCCCTCCACTGCCTGCATCCGCTTGCAGCCGACAGTCAGCACTATCAAGCCGATCCAGCCGATCCATCGCCAGTTCATGTCGGTCTCCAGAGTCCGGCCGTGAGGCGTCTACGCACGCACTGTACTCTCGGCCGGGCGGATGCACCCTTACAGGTTCTTGCGCGAAAATTCAGGCCCGATGTGCCGTGGAGGCCGCGGTCGCGCGCTGGACGCCGCGAGAGCCTACAGCTCCAGCTCATGCGACTCACCCTCGGCGAGCGTGACGGTGGTGCGCACCGGCGCATCTGCATCCATATCCATTCCCACCACTTTGTACGAGCCTGCCGGCAGGTCCGGGAAGTGGGCGCCCGCAGCCGAGACGAACAGGGTCATGTCGTGCACACCCGAGCCATCTGCCGATACGGGCTCCACCAGTGCGAAGCCCGACGAGGCAAACTCTCCATCGTCTCCCACGATGGTCACCGTGAGCGATGCGCTGCCCACGAGGGGGATCGGAGGAAGGGTCGTGGTGTCCTCCTGGATCTCCGTGATCAACCTTCCCGAGCGGTCCCCCTGCGAGACCCGAACCTCCAGCCGCTCGCCCACGGGAAGATCCATCTGCAGCTGTCCATCGGCATCACACTGCACGCGTCCCAAGATGGGATCGGTGGTGTGGTCGACCGCATGGAAGGAGGCCACACAAGCCGCACCGTTGCCCAGCAGGATGGCCGAGCCGCGCACCGACTGCAGCTCGAGACCCGCGAGCGAAGACCGGTCGCGAGACAAGGTGACTTCCGTGACGTCCGCTCCAACCACCATGTCCTCAAAGTGCCCACTGCACAGAAGCTGGCTGGCAGCGGGACCACACAGGCAGCCATAGCTCCGACCATCATCCGCCATCCAGCAGTCCTGTCGCCGTCGCGCTTCCGGATCGGGCCCTTCCCACACACAAACCGGCGCCTCTCGCGCAACGCACTCGATGCCGTCGTCTGGACATCGAGCTGTGACCGGGCGCACTGCCAGCATCTTCAGCGCAACCGCCCAGGGCCCCTCCCCAAGCGCCGGAGAGAGCCGACTCAAGTGCAGCGTGCCCAGAGAGGCCGTGGCCGCATGAAACCAGATCTTCTCCTCGGGTGGCAGCTTCATCTGGAAGCGTCCATCCGCCCCCACCCGCACCCGTGTGACGCCACTCGACCACCGGGCGCTGATGCCCGCCTCGGAGACCGGATCGCCGTCAGCATCCAGCAGCACTCCGTCGACCGAAAGCGATGCAAGCACACGCAACGTGATGGACTGGTCCACCCACGTGTCGACCCGGGCCGACTCCATGGGGTCCTGACCCTCCGCTGCGCTCTGGAGCTGGAGCGCGCCACACGGGGCATGCTGGAGGCGATATCGACCGCCTTCATCGGTCACAAAAGGTCCCGAGGGCAGGCCGACAGCCCCGACCGGTAAGCCTGGATCCCGGTAGAAAAATCCGAACAGGAAGCCGGAGACGGGCTGATCTTGTGCATCGACCACAGACACATCGAGGGCACACGACTCGCCTCGCTGGAAGACGATGTCACCCCGGCTGGCGTCGATCTCGATGAACGACGGCGCGGCCCCCTCGGCCACCGAAAGATAGCCGGGCTCCGAGACCCGCATCAAAAACCGGCCGGCCGGGTCCGTCCGAACCCTGTGCTCCGCATCCCAGTCGCCCGCATATTCCAGCCGGGCATGGCTGCGAAACACCACCTGAACATTGTCTACAGGCGCACCTTCGTGGGTCTGCACCACACCGGAGAGCACAAAGGAGGCTGCAGCAGCATGGGTGCGGATGGGGAGGGGCGCATGGCTGGAGCCGCCGGCTGTCGGGGTCTCGGCTCCGGAAGCGGGCACCGTCCCTACCGAGTCGACCTCTGGAACGGCGACCATCGCACGCCAGACCATCCACATCACAGCCATGATCCCGAGCGCGAGAACGCCGTACTGTCCATGTCGTTTCACAGCCACCGCTCCTCCCACCGCCACGTCTCTCACTGCCGCTCCTCCCAGGCGCTATCCCGTCCGACTCGTATAGAGGGCGACGAATGACCTGTACAAGGGCGATTGAGAGCACTAAGCCTCTGGTATCTGCGACCCCATCCACCGAAACACTCGACCTGGAGAGCCACGGTGCCCCACCTACTCGCGACTGGTCCTCGGCCATCACGGAGCCGCCTCACACACTGGGGTCTCGTGGTCGGGACTGTTGTCGGATGGACGGCCTGTGCGCCGCCATCGCTTCGGAATGCCCACTCTCTCGACAAAGGCGACCTTGCCATCGACCTGGTCGGCGGCCTCGACCAGACGGCCGCCGATGCGGAGCTGGTCACGCTCGACAACGAGATGACGGTCACCTCAGGCCCCACCTTCACCGACCAGATGACCGGCGACATCATGCTGCGGTTTGGCTTCGGGCGGGGCTTCGAAGGAGGTCTGTCGCTGTTTGGGGCGCAGCTCAAGTACAGCGCCCTCGATGAGCGTCGACACCCAAACGCACCGCTGTCGATCGCACTGAACGTGCAAGGAGGCGTGCACTTGCTGGCGGGCGGCCTGCTGATGAGCCGTCAGCTCGACCTTGGCGGCTTCCGCATTCGGCCGGTCGCCAACGTCTGGTACAGCCAACATCGGTCCAAGCAGGTCTGGAACGTTCCCTCTCCCGCCCTCAACGACGAGCTTGAGGTCGTGAACCCCGGGGCTTCCAACCTGTACGCCACATTGGGCGACGACGGCTCGCTGAGCGGCACGCTTCAGATCACGGAAATCGCGATTCCGGTCGGCATCGAGCTCCCCATCGCCCTGGGCGACGGCTGGGACGTGGTGCCCTTCGCTGCCTACTCTCGATCCATCCCCCTCGAGACAGCAGTCTACGACTTCAAATGTTCCGGGTGCCTCGCAGGTCTCGAGGAAGTCGCGGTCCAGCGACGCGCCTTTGTCTGGGCAGGCGTGAAGTTCCAACCCACGTTGAAGCGGTCGACCAACGGGGGCACACCCCCCCCCTCGTCCGCACCGGAGGTGTTGCCATGAAGCCCTTCATCCGTGCCATCGCACTCGCTTTCTTCGGCGCCATGGTCCAAGGACCAGGCTCCACCGCCCATGCTGCCGGCACCTTGGTCAAAGGCGATGGAGGCTTCGTGGGTGGACCCGTGGTCGATGCCAGTGTGGCAAGCGTACGCGCCGTGCTCTTCCAACAGGACGATGCGGTCACGGCCGTGTTTCAAGCCGCCACCTCGTACAGTGAAACCATCGGCAGCGCCTGGATCCTCCCGATTCATGGCACTATCGTGACGCCCCCCCAGGCCGCCGATCCCGCCATCATCAACGAGCTGCTGCGCGCTTCGGACCCAATCTTCGAGGCTCCGACCTTCAGCGGCTGCGGTCCGAGCACCGGATGCGGGTTGACCGACTCGGGAGACTCGGGCGGCACGGCCATCACCGACATCGGAACCTTCGACACCACCCAGGCGGGAGCGACCTGGGCCTACTACGGCCCCACTGCCGTCGACTCTGCCACCGAGAGCCTCCGAGAGAGCGGCTACACCCTCTCCGACAACCTCGCCGAGACACTCCAGACACACGGAGCTGCGGGCGGCAGCGTGGTGGTGATGTTTTTCACAGAGGACCGGGATGAGTCGGCCACTCCCGCTCTCGTGGTTCGCTATGCCGCCTCCGAGCTGACCCTTCCTCAGGCGGTCACCGCGTCTTCCGATGCGTCCCGCGTGCAGACCTCGGTGCTGACCCTCTCGTCGGAGGGCGCCTATGGCCCTCGCGACGTACCCCACACCACACCCAGGCTCGGACTTCCCCTCTACCAGCCCGACTGGGCTGCCGATTTCTATGCCGGACGGGTGCTCCGGGCGCTCGACCAAGCTGGACCGAACGCCTGGCTGCTCGAATACTCGAACACCCTCGAGTCCTTGACCACCCGCGACGCCGAGCTCGACGACGACTCGGTCTTGTGGGGCAGCTCCGACGTGCCCTGGGGCGGACTGAACACCCTTGAGACCGAGGGACTGTTGGCGAGCTTCGACCCCTCATCGGTCTGGCTCACCCGCTGGCGCACCGTCCAGGAGCCCGAGATTCTCACAGACCAGGTGTTCGTTCCCGACCCATCGGTGCCCGCCTACGAGGTGTATGTCGAAGCGGAAAGCTTCAGCGCCACCAGCTCCACCTGGCCCGCGCCCGTGTTTCTGGGCTTGTGGGTGCTCGGCCGTCGGCGTCGCTACATGCACAAGGCCCGCCAAGCCTGAGCATGCTCGCGCCCGCTGGACCTCCGCCCTGTGCTCTCGGCTCCGGGCCGCGTCGACCGGCCTCCTGCCAGCGCTACCGACTTCTGCCCACAGCGTTTACTCGGCCGGCTTGACCAGTCGAAATCCCCGCCAGGGCACGTAGTCCTGCATGTCTTTGCCCTCGCGGGCGGTCACCACAGCCTCTCCGGCTACCTGAAACATGCTGCCCCCGCGCACCACGCGCGTAGCGCTTTCAGTGCCCACGGGGTTGGTGGCATCGTCGCCGCTGTAAGCCGCATAGCCGTCGTGCACCCACTCTGACACGTTGCCCGAGAGGTCGTAAAAGCCGTCAGCAGTAGGCTGGAGCGTGCCCACCGGACAAGGCTGTCCGACCGCTTCGACGGTCCATGCCACCATGGCGAAGTCGTCGCTCCCCGCCCATGCGGTGTCATCGGCAGACGCAGCCGCTTCCCACTCCGCTTCCGTCGGAAGGCGCCATCCCGAACATTCGTAGGGGTTGTCCGGCGCGATGCACTCCGTATCGGCCCCGGCCCCCGAACAGGTGTAGCAGCTCCCAAGCCCATCTTGCGCGGAGAGCGCCTCTGCAAATGCAGCGGCCTCGTGCCAGGTGACCTGCTCGACCGGACACTGGGTGCAGGTGTTGTGTTGGCTTGGGTTGGCAAAACCCAGGTCGGTCCACTGTCCCTGGGTGATCTCGGTGATGCTCATCTGCACCCCCGCCTCCAGAGTGACCTCATGTGCGGGAGCAGAATCCGGGTCGTCGTTGTTGCCCATTTGAAAGACACCCGACTCGACCAGAGCCGTGGTGAGCGGCAAGCGACCAGACCCGTCGAGTCCGCCTTCGGGACAAGCCCCGGCATCGATGCTCCGAACAGGATCATCGCTTCCACCCGAGCCGTCGGAGTCTTCGCCCGTGTCTTTCGCGTCGACACAGCCCACACTGATTCCTGCCGCAAGGCTCGTCCACAACAAGGTCGCTCGCATCTCAATCCTCCGACTGTGCCGTAACGTGGAAGTCTTCGTGAAGTGGGGCAACGCTCCCCACAAGTGGTGCAATTGGACGAAGTGTACGCCGACCGAGGGCGAGCGCACGTGCCAGCGCCCGATCGCAATCGAAGTTCGGGAGAATGTCCAAGCGCTGCATCCACGGTTCTGGGACTGAACCACCCGCTTGAATTTGCCCGCCGTTCCGGTAGTCTCCGGCTCATCCCTGTGTCCTGAGAATACTTCATGTCTGACCCGTCACCAAAATCCACCGGCAAGCTCCTTTCGGGCGATGTTCGAACCGTGCTTCGCGACATGAGCACACCGATGTTGTTCGCCCTCATCGCCATGATCCTGGTCAATTTGATCGATACCTACTGGGTGTCTCGCCTCGGTACCGAAGCGCTCGCCGCCATGACCTTTACGTTTCCGGTGGCATCGGTGGTGGTCAATATCGCTATCGGTCTCATGATCGGCACCTCGGTCGCCGTCGCCCGAGCCGTGGGTGGCGGTCGCGTCGAGCAAGCTCGGCACCTGACCACCCACGCTGCCGTTCTCGCAGTGGGCGTAGTGGCGGTGGTGTCCACCCTCGGCCTGATCTTCCAGGGCGACCTCTTCCGGGCGATGGGAGCCGAGGGGGAGATGCTCACCGATGTGCAGGAGTACATGACGCCCTGGTTCATCGGAGTGGCATTCTTGGTGGTGCCCATGATTGCCAACGGCGCCCTGCGAGCGGTGGGCGACCCCAAGACCCCCAGCCGGGTCATGATGGCGGCGGCAGCACTCAACGCCGTGCTCGATCCCATCTTCATCTTCGGCTGGGGCCCCATTCCGCGCTTGGAGCTGGAGGGAGCGGCAATCGCAACGGTCATCGCCCGGTTCGTGACCATGGTGGTGGTCTTCGTGGTGCTCCTGCGCAAGACCGACCTGCTGGGCTTCGCGGGAACCACACCCCGCAAGATGGTCGAATCCTGGCGCACCATCGGTCGTGTCGCCGTGCCGGCGATGGTCACCAATGCCGTCGGGCCCTTCGCGCTCGGCCTGCTCACCACGATGGTAGCCGCACACGGCCCCTTCGCCCTTGCGGCCTGGGGCATCGGGGCTCGGCTCAATGCGTTGGTGCTGATGGTGCCCAACGCCCTCTCCGGCGGACTGAGTCCCTTTGTGGGTCAGAACTGGGGCGCGCACTTGAAAGCCCGCGTGGCCGATGGCATCCGCATGTCGATCTGGTTCGCAGTCCTGTGGGGCACCGGAGCCGCAGCCGTCCTGATGGTGGTTGCGCCTCTGCTCGGCGGCTTGTTCTCCGACGAGCTGGGCGTGCAGAAGGAGCTCGTGACCTACCTGCGCACCCTACCGGTCGCCTATCCCTTCATGGCCACCGTCTCCATCTGTGCCTCCACCTTCAACGCAGTCGACCGCGCCACCCGCTCCACCCTGCTCTCGGTGATGCGCAGCCTGCTGCTCGCGATCCCGTTTGCCTGGGTGGGCGACCAGCTCTACGACTTCCAGGGGCTCATGCTGGGTATGGTCCTGGCCACCACGGCGACCGCACTGCTTGGGGTGCGGTGGATGCGCACCTACCTGTGGCCATTGGGCGAGCAGCCGCCCGGTGCAGGCCCTGCACTGGTCGTCGATCAGATGGTGGCGTGGTTCCAGATGACCCCTGTAAACACGCTACCGGAGACCGTGGAGCGGATGCTCTCGCTAGAGCGGCTCAAAGCCCGCGAAGTGGGTTCCAGCCGCCTGGGCCTGTTCATCGGGTCGCGCGAGCTGGCGCACTTCGATCGACAAGGCGTCCTCAGCGTGCCGCTCCCGGTCGAGGTGGGCAACAACCTCGTGCGGCTCGGGCGCTTGACGCATCACCCCGACCAGGAAGACAACGGCTGGTACCGCGCCAGGAACGACAACGAGAGTGACCTTGCGGCGGTGGAGTGGCTGGTGGGCCTTTCACACCTGCTCTACGAGCTCTCTCAGCGTGGTGCGGGCGATCCCATCACCCAAGAAGAGATCAAGCGCTTCACCCGAGGCCCACAGTGTGTGGCCGCACTGACCGCAGCAGCCGCACGATGGGATGCCGTAGACGAGGCGGCATGACGACCCCACCGACGGCTCTCACTCACTCGCCGCCGGACAGGTACCCACTGTACTGGTAATACCCGCCGCCGCCGCCGTAGATGTAGCCCGCAGTCGACCAATACAGCGCACCCTCGTAGCCGCTGTAGATACCGATGTACTGGTCATTGGCCGTGACATAGCCATCACCAAACTCAAGCAAGACGGTGGTGTCAACCGCAGCGCTGCATTCATCTTCGGAGACCGTCAACGAGGTGTCGTAGGCAAACGCGCAGTCGTCACAGCCCACCGACTCACCCGTAAGGTCCCAGGAAATGCTGCAGCCACTTGGGTAGAGGATGTACAGGTTGTAGACACCAGACACCGACGAGTCGCCGCCGCCATCACCGCCACCGCCACCGCCGCCGCCGCCGCCGCCGCCGCCGCCGCCGCCTGAGGTGTTGTCTTTGGCCTTGATGGGTTCGCCGCCGCTGCTGATTTCACCAGCGCCGCTGTCACAGGCGACCAGGGAGAGGCAGCCCAAGAGGATGGTAGAGAGACGCAAACGAGAAGACATAACGCTATCCGGGATTCGAAGAAGAGAGTGGAGTACAAAGCGGTGAAACAACGTGGGCCTACCAGCCGGTGTCGTATCCGCCCCCAAGGTTGGAACCGTCGGTGGTCTTGAAAGACCCGTAGTTGGTCAATGTGACCAAAGAGCTGAAGTCCTCGCCCTTCGACAAATCGGTGAGCGTTGCCGTGATGGGAGCTTCCACACCGCACACCGTTGCGGAGTACTTGCGGCAGTCGTCTCCATCACACTCGCTGGAGTCGCGACCGTTGCTCTCCGTACCAGAGCGAGCGCTCCAAGTAATCTCTCCCACATCGCCGAGGTCACGCGACACCTCTTCTCCCCAAGTATCCGACTCAGACTCGTCGGTGCTCACGCCTTCCTCAACGAGGATACTGCCCGATGCGGTGCGCCCGGAGAACTCCATGTCAATGGTGGTGGTGAAGGTCTGACGGTCGACCACGGTGTAGTCGTAGTCAGCCTCGTGATCGACCGTGCGGGTGTACTTCTGCTCGCTGGTCCAGCTGAACTCGGCCTTGTTTCCATCCCGTTCGCCAGGAAGGAGGAGCGTACCGGAGTTGAGAGAGACCTGATTGGAAGAAAGATCGACAATCTTCGCGTAGAAGAGGGCCTTCGGGCCTTCGTCGGTGTAGCTCTCGACGAGGGCACCGTCGCTTGCCTGATCGCTGGCAAGGGCCCCAGAAAAGTTCGTGTTGAACTCTCGAGCACAGGAAAGGCCGTCACCTTCGGTGGTGTCGATCTCAATCAACCAGATGTTGCCTTTCTTACTGCAGCCAATGGCGCTGATCGAAAGACCACAGAGGAGGGGGAGGAAGCGATGCATGTTGGGCCTCGAGAGTAGAGTCTTCATCGAAGGGGACGAGTGGCGGTGTGGCACATGGTCGACCCCATTTCACATCCACGAAGTGGTAGGAGGTGGGGAGCGCGCAGGCTGAAATGGTGACAAGGGAATCATCGACTACTGCTGTGAAACTTGTGGACTGGGTGCGCCGCCGCGCTGGGCGACCACACCAGACGTTCACCACACCAGACGTTCACCGCGCCAAGGGCTCGCAGACAATCCCACGAGCACCACAAAGGACACGGAGTCTACAGCAGATGTGACCTTTATAGCGCATCGACTATCGAGCCTCACGCTGCATCTGTTGCGGTTTTGCTGCAACCTCCGCTGCAACATTCTCGGCAGCCTGCGGGCCGTGCACGGCTCGGTCTGTCCATCGGTTCCAGCCAATCCATCGAGGCTTCCGTCCCTCGACCGGCATGGTAGGTTGCTGCTGGAGGTCGAATGTCTGCTCCCTCTGCCCGACAGACCATCGTTGTGCTGAGCTTCGGCTGCGCGCTCAGTGCGTGCGCAGACCCGGTCGCACTGGTGCCCCTCCTTCCTCCCGAGACGACTGCAGCGGGAATGGACTCGGCAGACACCGCCCTCCCTGCTCTACCCGTCGACCTCACCGAGATGCCCCTGCCTCCGGGTCGCACCCTGTGGTCATGGGACATCGTCGGTCAAGCTCGCATCACCGACCCCGGCACCACGGATGCAGCCTGGACCGGCTCGGCCACATGGATCTGGCAAGACGTCTCGACCGGTACCGAGGCCTGCATCGCGGAGCTGCAAACGGTGGGCAACGGGCAGGACGACGCCTGCGCGCTCGAAGACGGCTGCCTGTTCGGGCTCAACATTGAGCACACCCTAAACACATTCGACGGCCCGGACGGATGCTTCGAGAAGCTCGGACTGCCCGATGTCGAGGGCCCGCTCGACCGCTGGGGCCTCGGCTATGCCGACGCCAACGAACTCAAGCCCTACGGCCAGTCGCGCTGGAGCCTGTCGCCCGCGCAGCTGCTGCGCCAGCGGCTGCGCGACACGCTGGCCGAGC
>CAJWOS010000243.1 GCA_913044235.1 uncultured Pseudomonadota bacterium | reverse complement strand
CTGGTGCAGCCTGTGACCTACCAACCGGAGTGGAAGGTGTGGGCACTCAATCGACTCCCGATGCTCCCCGAAGCCTTCCAGGTCCAGGTGCGCGAAGGGGCAACCGATCAGTGGAAGGTGCTGCGAAAGCTCCTGCAAGACCGGGCGACCAAAGAGGTGGTCAATGCGTGCGATGCCGGTCGGGAAGGGGAGCTGATTTTTCGATATGTGTACCAGATGGCCGAGAGCAAGTTGCCTGTGACTCGCCTCTGGGTGGCCTCTCTGACCGACTCTGCAATTCGGTCGGCATGGTCGAACCGTCGCCCAGGCCAAGAGTTCAACATGTTGGCTGATGCGGCGCGAAGCCGTGCTGAAGCCGACTGGCTCGTGGGCCTCAACGCCACTCGAGCACTGACCTGCCTCGCTCGGAAAGGAGGCGGCCAGAACCTGATGAGCGTAGGCCGGGTTCAGACGCCCACGCTTGCGATGATCGTGGGGCGAGATCTGGAGATCGAAGGGTTTCAGCCGCAGGCGTTCTGGACTGTCTCTGCGCCGCTGTCGGCCGAGCCGGAGCCGGGCGTGGTCGCGGAATGGAGGGGCGTATTTTTTCAGCCGGGGGGGGCTGGTGGTCCGGCCGAAAAGAAGGGCACTGCAGAAGTCCGCATGGCCTCGGCGGAAGTGGCCGAAGCCGTCGCGACGGCTCTGAGCGGCCAGACCGGCACGGTCGCAACCTCGGAGCGAAAGCCGAAGCGAGAGCGGCCACCCCTGCTCCACGATCTGTCTAGCTTGCAGCAGCTGGCGAACAAGCGCTTCGGCTTCAGTGCAAAGCGCACGCTGGAGCTTGCCCAGTCGCTCTACGAGCGCCACAAGCTCCTCACGTATCCACGAACCGATGCTCGCAAGATCACTCCTGAAGAGGTCTCACTGCTGCCGGGGATCTTGAACACGCTCCGTCAGGTTCCGCCGTATCGAGAGCACACGCAGATGCTGCTGGACAGCGCGGGGCTGCGGCCGGGGAAGCGGGTGGTCGATGCGGCGGAAGTGGGAGATCACCATGCCATTCTTCCCACCGACCGAAATCCGCTGCGCGCAGGCTTGTCGGCCGATGAGAAACGCATCTACGACCTTGTGTCGCGACGACTGCTTGCAGCGCTGTCGCCGGATGCCCGCTTCGAGATCACCACACTCATCGTTGTCTATGAGCTGACGCCCGAACAGGTGCTGCCGGAGCCCATCACCTCTCCACTGCGGCTCCGCGCCAAGGGGCGGGTGTGTGTGGAGCCTGGATGGCAAGCCATTGAGCCCCCGCGCAAAAAGAATGAGCGAGACCTGCCGCCGATACCCGAGGGCACCCTGGCGGAGATCGGGAAGGCCAAAGCCGATGAAAAGCAGACCCGTCCTCCGTCGCGGCACAATGATGCCAGCATCCTTCAGTCGATGGAGAGTGCCGGTAAGCTGCTCGATGACCGCGAGTTGGCGCGTGCACTGCGGGGAGCGGGGCTCGGGACGCCGGCGACTCGGGCGGCCATTCTGCAGACCCTGCTCAACCGTGGGTTCATCGAACGAAAAGCACGCGAGCTTTGGTCAACGGAGCGTGGGCGCGCGCTGATTGCCTGTGTGCCTGTCGACGAGCTGAAGAGTCCAGAGCTCACTGGGCAGTGGGAGTCTCGCCTCTCGCGCATGTCCGATGGAAAAGAGGCCCGCTCCGCATTCATGGCGGCGGTTCGAGAACATACGGCGCGAATTGTTGCTGCTATCGCCGCTGCAGAGCCTCCGGCCGCTGCTGCTGTCGGGTCGCCCGAGCCCGAGCCCAAGCTCGGAGACTGTCCCGTCTGCGACCGGCCGGTACGAGAGCGCAAGTCGGTCTACGGCTGCGACAGCGGTCGGGACTGCACTTTTGTGGTGTTCAAAAAGGTGGCCAAGCGGCCCATCTCCAAGAGGACGGTCCGGCTGCTCCTCAAGGGGCAGCGTACGCCGCTGCTCAAGAACTTCAAGAGCAAGAAGGGCAAGTCCTTTAGTGCGGCTCTCACGCTCGATGAAGATGGAAAGGTCTCGATGGTGTTCCCGCCGCGGACTCCCACAGGACTTGCTTGTCCCCGTTGTGCGACGGGTCGCCTGGTTGAGGGGCGGACTGCGTGGGGCTGTGCGCGATGGCGGGAGGGATGCGACTATCGGATCGCCTTCATGGTGGACGGAAAGCGCCGCTCTCCACAGGATGCTGCGGCAGAGATTTGGGCCGCAGCAGGGCGCGAACGGTCAGATTGACGCTTTGGTGTCGGGTTCGTCGCGGAGACGCTCAGAAAGGCGACTGTAGCGGTGGCTGCTCCCTACGGTGTGGGTGGCACGCGCGAGTGCATCCGGGTCGACCACAAGGCAACAGAATCGCCGGGCTCGTGTGATGCCGGTGTACACGAGGTTGCGGCGCAACATGATGTGGTGGCTTCGATGGAGAACCATCACCACGGCGGGGTATTCGCTGCCCTGCGACTTGTGGATCGAGATGGCATAGGCGAGGGTGAGGTGGTCGAGCTCGGGGCCAGACAGCGCCACCCGTTGGGTGCCGAAGCGAACGGTGCAAATGCCGCCGGCGACATCTTCAACCTCCCCAACGTCTCCATTGAAGACGTCGTGGTCATAGTTGTTTCGGGTCTGCATCACGCGGTCCCCCACGCGGAAGGGACGCTTGTCGGAGAGCTGCGGCCCGTTGGGGTTGAGTGCGGCTTGGAGGCGCTCGTTGAGTGCCGTGGTGCCGAGCGGTCCTCCGTGCATCGGCGTGAGTACCTGAACATCGCGGGCCGGGTCGAATCCCAGTGCGGCAAGTCGCTTGCACACCACAGTCACGAGGGTGTGGCTCGCTGCATCGGCCCCCGTACGGGGGAGCACGAAGAAGTCGCGCCGGTCGCTGGCATCGGGGTCGTGCTCTGCAGAGCGAGGCACCTTGCCTTGGTGAATCCGCCATGCATTCCGAACGATGCCGGAGTCTTGGGCCTGTCGATACACCTCGGTCAGGGTCGCCACGGGGACGGCTCCACTGTCGATGAGATCCGCGAGCACGCGGCCAGCTCCCACGCTGGGCAGCTGGTCTGCATCCCCGACCAGTACGAGACGGCATCCATCCGGCAGCGCGGCCAGGAGGGCTGCCATCAGGCGAAGGTCGACCATGCTCGACTCGTCCACCAACACTCCTTCGGCATCGAGTGGATTGCTGGCGTTTCGGTTGAAGTCGTTGGTTCTGGGGTTGAACTCGAGAAGGCGATGGAGCGTTTTCGCTTCGCTGCCGGTGGCTTCGGCGAGGCGCTGTGCGGCCCGTCCGGTGGGCGCGGCGAGCAGCCACTGGTGGCCCATGCGGCGTGCGCTGCGCAGCAAAACCTGAACGATGGTGGTCTTTCCGGTACCGGGGCCTCCTGTGACCACAGCCACACCGTGCTGGAGTGCCCGCTGGACGGCTTGTCGCTGTTGGGGATGCAAGGTGATCCCGAGGGCGTCTTCATCGGGTGCGGTGTCGGTGGGGGGAAGGACCGCCGACTGGGTGAGGTCGTGGATGCGTCCTGCTACGTAGGCCTCCGCCAGCTCGAGCTCCTCGATGAAGACCGGTCGCGAGCCGGGAAGCTGGGAGTCATGGCGGAACACAACTTGGGCGCGAGCCATCCGGTCGAGTGCGGCTGCGGTAGCGCTCGAGGGAAGCGACAGGTCGGCACATCGCTCGAGGATGTCCGACTCAGGCAGAAATGTGTGGCCGTCCGACTCTCCCGCCCGGAGCACATGTCGCACCGCAGCATCGGCGCGGGAGGGGTCGTCTGCGGGAATCCCCGCCTCACGAGCAATGGCATCCGCAGTGCGGAAGCCGACCCCGCGAATCTCGGCGGCGAGACGGTAGGGGTCTTGTGTGACCACGCGCTGGGTTTCGGCACCGAATCGGTCGATGATCCGATTGGACAGAGCCTGGCCGATGCCGAGTCCTCGGAGCACGGTGTGGAGCTCTCGGTGGATGCGTCCTGTCTGCCAGTGCTCGGTGATGGTCGCGACCCGCTTCTTGCCGATGCCAGAGACTTCCATCAAGCGTTGGGGCTCTTCATCGATAATGCGAAGGGTGTCGTTTCCAAAGTGGTCGACCACCCTTCGGGCGAAGGTGGGGCCGAGTCCTTTGACCGCACCGTCGGACAGGTAGCGCTCCAGTCCCAGCAGCGACTTCGGGTCCTCCACTACGACGGAGCGCGCTCGGAACTGCCGCCCAAACATGCTCCGGGTTTCCCAGTGTCCGCGGAGGGTCATGTGCTGGCCCGGCTGGATGTGCCCGAGAGGCCCCACAGCCACGACCTCCCGCTGATCGGGACCACGCAGCCGCGCAATCGCAAAGCTGCCGTCGTCGCTCACCCACCGGAACCCGATGAGCTCGCCTTCGAGGGTGTTCTCGCCGCTCATTCCACCTCTGTCAGGCGGTGGTTCACCGGCTGTACACTTCGTGTCGTTCGATGTGGTAATGCCCCATCGCACGAACGACGATGCGCTTGTCGAGGTCCTTTTCGAACGCCTCAATGCTGGAGAGTTCCTCCCCGTAAAGCAGGTCGGCCACCACCGGGTTTGCATTCACGAAGATGGTGTTCCGGTTGTTGTTCCGGTTCACTTCGCGCCGAATCTCCCGAAGGATGTCGTACACAGCAGTCTGGCGCGACCGGGTGTAGCCGCGCCCGTCGCAGTAGTGACAGGGCTCCGAGATGCTCCGCACAAGGTCGTCTTGCGTGCGCTTCCGAGTCATCTCGACGAGACCGAGCTCGCTGATCTTCAGCACGTTTGTGCGGGCGCGGTCGTTGCGCAGCTCCTCCTCAAGCGCCTTGAAGACACGGTCGCGGTTGCTCGCCTTTTCCATGTCGATCAGGTCGAGCACGATGATTCCGCCGATGTTCCGCAGCCGCAGTTGGAAGACGATTTCTTGCACGGCCTCAAGATTGATCTGGACCGTGGTGTCTTCGAGAGACGAGGTGCCCACGAATCGACCGGAGTTTACGTCGATAGCAGTGAGCGCTTCGGTCTGGTCGATAATGAGGTAGCCGCCTGACTTCAGCCAGACCTTCTGTCCCAGGCTCCGGGTGATCTCGGGCTCGATGCCGAAGGTGTCGAAGATGGGATCCGAGCCCCGGTAGAGCTGGACCCGGTCTTTGAGACGGGGCATGAACTCCGACATGAACTGCTGCACTTCGTCGAAGATGCGTCGGTCGTCGATGACCATGCGCTCGATGTCTTCATTGAAGCCATCGCGCACGACCCGGAGCACCAAGCCGTGGTCGGAGTGGATGCACTTGGGCGCCTTGAATGACTTCGTGCCCTCCTGGATGCGGTTCCAGGTGTTGAGCAGGTAGGTGATGTCCTGCTTGAGTGCGGACATGGGCTGGCCTTCACACACCGTGCGCACGATGAAACCACAACCCTTGGGGCGATGCTTCTCGACAAACTCGCGCAGCTTCCGCCGCTCCCGGTCACGGTCGATCCGACGGGAGATGCCCACGTGGTCGACTGTGGGCATGAACACCATGTACCGACCGGGGAGGGTGATGTGCGTGGTGATCCGCGCACCCTTGGTACCGATGGGGTCTTTCGCCACCTGCACCAGGACTTCTTGTCCTTCCTTGATCAGGTCCTGAATGGGCGGCTGACCGGTGCGGGGGTTGTGTCGGGGCGCCGCCTCGGTGACGGTGGCCTCGGGGTCTTGAATGCCGTCGTTGCCGGCAGACTCGACAAACTCGGGGTAGATGTCGCCACCGTAGAGGAAAGCCGCGCGTTCCAAGCCAATGTCGACGAAGGCCGCCTGCATACCGGGCAGTACGCGTACGACACGCCCCAGGTAGACGTTTCCGACGTGGCTTTTTTTGTCGCCGCGGTCGACGTGCAGCTCGGCGAGCTGTCCATTTTCCATCAGGGCGACGCGGGTTTCCCTCCCGGTCCTGTTGACGATGATTTCGCTGGGCAAAGCCGACTCCGATGGGCCGCCCACGACGCTGCATGGTGACGCGCGTCCGGGACCACGCCTGCCGAAGACAGGGGGTCGCTCGTTTGGATGGGGGGAAGGGTCACCACGTGTGGGTCCAGGGGGAGGCCGAATTCTGAGGTTTGGTAGAAGAAGAAGAGAAACGAAGTTGGACCGGCGATGGCTCGCGCACCGCGTCGCCTATGGGGCGGGTACGGGGTCCTTGAGAGGAGTCCAAGCCTGACAGGTCAGGAAGCTCGAACAAAAAAGGGAAGTGGGGAGGACGCCAACAGGCACCTCTGCACGGCGAACATGGCACGGCGAGCGCTTTTCGTCAATTCTGATGGTCCGTCCGAGGGGGGGGCGGGTCAGGACGGGAGGCGCGCAGCGAGTGCGAACTTGAGGTAACGACCCTCGGGATGTGCTTGAGCAACGGGATGATCGGGCGGTTCACCGGCGCGCCACAGCCAGGACCAGCGACCGCACTTGCGCAGTCCTTCCGCGACGGATTCCGTCCAGCGCTCCATGGAGAGTCGAGCAGTGCAGCTGGCGGTGGCCAGGATGCCGTCTTCGGCGGTCATTCTCCCGGCCTCGGTGGCGAGGTCTCGGTAGGCCGAGCGAGCGCGCTGGTCACTCTTTCGTCCCGTGCTCAAGTTCGGAGGGTCGCACACCACGAGGCCGGCTGGATGGTGGGGTTTCCAGGCGAAGGCGTCGGCGACTGCGAAGACATGACGGTCGACTGGAATGCCATTGAGTCGGAAGTTCTCTTTTGCATCGGCGACCGCGTCGGGTGCGATGTCGACCGTGGTGACCCTCGAAGCGCCGGCGGCGGCGGCATGGACCGAGAAGCCGCCCGTGTAGGCGAAGAGATTGATGACCTCGGTGCCCGAAGCGCATCGACCCACCCGCATCCGATGCTCTCGCTGATCGATGAACAAGCCGGTCTTCTGACCGACTGCGGGGCGAACGAGGAATCGGAGTCCGGCTTCCTCCACAACCAGCGTGTCGGGAATGGCGGGGCCTGCGAGATGGTCGAGTCCGCTGTCCCCGTCGACGCGACGCACGCCAAGGCGACGAGCGACGATCGTGACGCCCGACAGTCCGTGCAGCGCTTCGACCAGATCATCCAGGTAGGCGATCCAACATGCACCGTAGAGCCGCAGGACGGCCAGCGGGCCGTAACGATCCACGACCACGCCAGGGAGCCCGTCTCCCGCACCGTTGACCACGCGCCAGGCGGTGGTCTGGGACGGAATCAGGCGTGCGCGTCGCTGGGCGGCGGTGTGTACGCGACGCCGGATGAGCTTCGGGACGTCCTCTGGGTGTCGACCGAGAATCCTGACTGCAACAGGACCATCGTCGGTCAAGCCAAAGGCGACCGGGCGGTTGCGAGGGTCGCGAAGCTGCACGGGAGTACCAGCGGGCCACGACTCCGATGTCAGGCCGTCTCGATAGACCCAGGGGTGACCTCTTGCGATCGGTCCCACGGTATCTGCAGTGATGGCAAGGCGCTTCATGCAACCACCCATTGGCTTAGCGAGGACGACAGCCATAATCGGGGGCATGGACTCCCGACACTCCGCTACTGCCGACTTGCCACCTCGACTGCGATGGGCGGAGGGTGGCGTCTTGCTCGCGGCCCTCGCTGTGCGTGGCATCGCGTTGGCAGACTTCGAGACTACCCTGGCCGCCGAACATCCGATGGTCGACGCCTACACCTACTGGCAGCAGGCGCAGTCGTTGTTCGCGGGGAGAGACCCTTTTGCCGAGGGCTACTACCAGCCGCCGGCATACCCTTGGTTGTTATCTTTGTGGGGGGGCTGGTTCGGTGAGATGAGTCTCACAGCGGTTCGTCGTGTCCAGCTTCTGCTCGGGATCGTCACGACGGGCTGCATCCTGCAGCTCGGTCGGGCGCTCGGAATGCGACTCGGTCTCCCCTGGCTGGGGGTGCTTGCCGGGGGCTTGTTCGTGCTGAGTCCCACACCAATGCTTTTTGAGCTCGATGTGCTCACGCCGGCGGTCACGCTGGCATCGTCGACTGCTGGGGCGATGGCATTTGTGCGCGCGTGGCAGCGGGAATCGGCGGTCTGGGCGATTTTGGGAGGTGTGCTCGTGGGGTTCGCCTGTGCCGTGCATCCCACGTATTTGCTGGCCGCTGTGGCTGCGGCTCTGGCTTGGGTGGTTCACGTTCGGCATACGCCCACATGGTGGCTTCCGGCGCTGTTCTCGCTCGGGGTCGCGGCTCCGTTGCTGCCTACGACAGAGCACAATGCGCGGCAGTTTGGGGTGTTTGAGCTGGTCTCGCATAACGGTGGACTGAACTTCTACCTGGGCAACAATCCAAACATGCGCGAGACGGCATTCCTTCGTCCTGGACTGCCGTTTCGAAAGCTCGTGCTCGAGGCGGATCCGGCTTCGCGGATCCTTCCGGAGCGCAACGCATACTGGTGGTCTCGTGCCCGATCCGAGGCGATGGCATCGCCTGTCGCCGCCCTGGCGGTGCTGGGAGCCAAGGCCGTGTGGTCGGTCAACGATGTGGAGATTCCACGCAACGAAGACTACCGCTGTCGGACGGCTGCCGATCAGCCGCTGCACTGGGTCTCTCGGCTGCCCGGTCGGTTTGGACTGTTGTTTCCGCTCGCGCTCATTGGAGCTTGGACGCTCGTTCGTCGACGCGATGAGACCAGCTGGACGGTCGCGATCTGGGCGGCGCTGCATTCCCCCATGGTGCTGTTTTTGGTGAGTGATCGCTATCGGGTCGCCACATGGCCGGTGCTTGTGCTGCTTGGCTCGCTGGGGCTGTTCGTCCTTGTCCGGCAGCGGCAGCGAATGGCTTGGGGGTGGCTTGCCGCTGGGCTGCTGGTGGCGTGGCTGCCTATCGATGGACGCACGGCCATGGATCCGGCTTGGTGTCGGTATCAGGAGGCCAACCTGCAGTACATGGGTGGCGATCGGCAGTCGGCGAAGGAGGGCTACACCGCAGTGGTGGCACAAGATGGCTGGCAAGACGACATGGGCGCCCACTATTGGCTTGGGCGACTCGCAGAGTCCCGGAAGGACTGGCCTGAAACCATCGAGCATCTCGATGTGGTGCTGCGCCAATTTCCCGACCACTACCCCACGCTCAAAGCACGTGCGGATGCGTCGTACTACGCGGGTCGGAAGGACGAGTGTGCCGACCACCTGCTGCGCGCATACCGCGTACCGGGCGATCGCACTTCGACCGGCGTGAAGCTCGTGAAGCTCCTGCGTCGCATGGGGCGCGACGAAGAAGCACGCACCCTCTTGGCCGCAGACCCGAAGCTGGCCGCCCACCCGAAGCTGCAGTGACGCAGCGCCTGCTCAGGCCAGGAGCGTAAACAGGGCGCGGACCTCGGAGAGGACCAGCTCGACTTCCGGTGTGGAAATGTCGAAGTTCGGGGTGAAGCGGAGTGCGTTTGTGCCGCCGTGGATCACGCCGATGCCCCGCAGGCGGAGCTGTTCTTCCACGCCGCCAGTGCCAGTGACGGGGTAGCGCTCCGGGTCGAGCTCGCAGCAGAACAGCAGCCCCGTCCCTTCAACCGATTGGATGATGTGCGGGAAGTCGGCCTGGAGCGCCTGGAGACCTGCGACGAAGCGAGCCCCCTGGTCTCGAATGTTTTGCCGCAGCGTGGGGGTGAACCGAGCAAGGACGGTACAGGCCACTTCGATAGCCCGTGGGTTGCCGGTCATGGTGTTTCCATAGACACCACGAACGTAAATGGCGGCTGCCCGCTCGTTCATACCGAGTACCGAGAGGGGATACTGACCGGCATTCAGGGCTTTGGACCAGGTCTCCATATCGGGACCTTCGCAGTCTTCGAAGCCGGGGTAGTCCACGATGCTGAGGGCACCGGTCGCGCGCAGGCCGGCTTGGATGGAGTCGACGATCAGCAGCGCACCATGGGCTTTCGTGAGGCGACGGGCGGCGTCGTAGAAGGCTCGGGAGGTGCTGCGGCCCGGGCGACCTTCGCCCATGACCGGCTCGAGGAACATGGACTCGATGAAGACACCCTCGGACTCCGCCTTGGCGAACGCAGCTTCGAGTGACTCGACGCTGTTGGGCTCCACCACGATAAGGTTGTCGGTGTCTTGGAAGGAGGCGAGTGCTGCTTCGTACTTGGGCCGTGTGGAGTGGCTCACCTGTGCCGGACGGGAGGTGCGTCCGTGGAATGCACCCCGCAAGGCCAGGAACTTGACCTTCTGTCCTTCCTTCGGACCACCGGGGCGGACGTGATTCCAGGCGTTGATGTCGGAGATGCGGCTTGCGATTTCCACCGACTCGGAGCCGCTGTTCAAGCAGAGGAATTGGTGGAACGGCTGGTCGCTGCGTGCATGGCC
>CAJWOS010000242.1 GCA_913044235.1 uncultured Pseudomonadota bacterium | reverse complement strand
TCCGCACTGTTCGAGTCCACCGCCGTGGTGCGGTCGGTGCCACGCGCACCCCACTGCCGAGCCGTACGCTCTGAGACCGGCTGCACGTCGCGTCGGCGAGTGGGCATCGCCCCGCGGTAGATGCCAGGCAGGAAGCGCAAGTAGCTCCGCACGGGAACGACGAGGAAGATCACATCCCGCGGGTGCAGCGGGCGAAGCGCCCGACCGTCTGCCACATCCAGCACGCTGACCGTCTCGACCATGTCGTCGGGTGCGTAGAAGCTTGCAGGCGAGCCGTCTGGAAGGCGACGCTCTGAGCGAACAAGCACCGTAGAGTCGCCACCATGTGGCTCCACGCGGATCTCGCGAACCTCGCCCACCTCTTCACCACGACTGGCTTCCACGAGCTCGTACCGCACCTGGTTTCCAAGATGGCGATTCAGGTACGCCCGCGCATCTCGCACCGGGTAGCGAATCCGCACCACGTCCTCGAGATACCGGTAGTCGCCGCTGGCACGAGTCAGCCCACTGGACGAGCGCCGAACCAGCGCGTTCCCTCCAGGCGTGACCCAGTCGATGGCACCAGGGGTGGTCACAGCCCAGTCTCCTCAGCGCGCACGCGCACGCGGCGCACCACAAACAAGTCGTGGTTGCCGAGGAAGAGCTCGTGTTTCCCCTCACCCTCTTCCCATCCAGGAGAGGTGGCACCGATGGGGGCATCGGACATGTCGTAGAGGTGCACCGTACCCACGTGGCGAACTTCGGGGATTTGCGAGACCATCCGCGCGAAGTCTTGGGAGTACAAGGTCCCACTGAACGGCCATCCATCTCCATCGAGACCACCGGTGTAGGGGTCAAGGAAGCTCTCGATCCACTTCTTGGCGTGCTCTCGGACCTGCAACACATTTGCATTGGGGCGCAGTCGGAGGTCGAGGGAAATGTCGATTTCCATGAAGCGAGCCAGCCGCACCACCGGTTGAACGTTCACAAGGCAGCGCTGCTTGAGGTGCCGGAACACGTGATCGCGAAGTCCGCTCGACAAGAAGGGGTCCGGAATCCGCTCCCCTTCTCGACGGTGCGCCAAGATCACGATCTCGACCTGACCATCGCCATCCATGCGTCCGTTGCAGGCCGCGCGAGCCACCTCGGCACTGGCCTCCTTGGCAATCAGCTCGAAGTCCGTGCGGGTGACGGCTCGGTCGCGGCTCGTAAGAATACTGGGAGCCCGTCGCACAATCTCGTCAATGGTTTCGGCGTCGCGGCCGCCCGTTGCCGGGAGAAGGTTGGTGACTTCCACGCCCCCAACGCCCTCGACAATGTCAATTTCACCGGGGCCGACGTTTGACCGACCGCCAGGTACCACCCGATACACGTCGACGAGGATGTTGTTGGATCCCACCGGAACCATCCGGCCCTTGATCCCGTTGCCGAACATCAATGAGCCTTCGACAGCGTCGACCACAAACACCCGATCGTCCTTGCGGGCGGTGACCCATCGGTCTTTCACGGGATCGAAGACGCGCCAGCGGGGGTCGGCACGGAACCACTCCTCGCGGCTACCGTCGTCCTGCGTCACGAAGACCCGAATGTCGGTGAACTGGTCGGGCCGCCGGAAGACCGGCATCTCGCCCTCGGTTGGATGCACATAGAGCGGCTTGTGGAGCAACTGGATGACTTGGTGGGGCACACCCATCCCGCTGTAGCGCTCGGTGCGGTTGGTGAACATGCTCGCGGAATTGACCGTGTTGAGCATGATGTGCGCTACCGGAGGGAGTGCTGGCAACTGCGCTGCCGTCACTTCGGGCGGGAGCTCGAAGCGCCCGCGCAGCCAGAAGCCATCGGGCGGAGCCTCGGGAAGCTCGGGCAGCGGAAACTCCAACACTCCGGAACGCGTGAGGTCGAACGCTTGCCGTCGCTTCCCGACCGCGCTGCTTGCAGCGTCATGGAACAACTCCACGGCCCGCCAGCCTGTGCGGCCATGGTCTCGGTCTTCCAAGATTTCCCAGACCACCTGCACCGGCGAGTTGGATGGCACGAAGGCCTCTCCCAGACAGCGGAACTGGATGGCATGCCGAGAACCGACCGGCAGCGGTCGGTCGAACTGCATGTAGAGTGCCTGGTTTTCTTCCTGAATCTCCATGAACTTGAAGAAGGGGAACGCCTCGCTCAAGCGACCGGTCGCGCGGGTGATCACTCTCGTGAGCCGCTGGTTTTGCTCACGGTAGTCGAGTTGTGCCATCCGAGGGTTCGGAAGCGGCTGCTCATACGTAGACTTGCCGATTTCGCCTTCCACGCCCAGTCGCAGACTGAAGAGCGTGAGCGCGATCGGATGCTGCTCTTTGGTCTCGGTGTCGACCCCCATGAGGCTCGACTTGACGAGCTCGAGGCGGAGCCAGGTGGTCTCGATCCCGCCGAGTTCGTAGGGAGACAGTCCACGGAGGTTCGTGTTGGGATCGAAGGTGAGCTTGAGCTTCCGCTTGACTCCCTGTTCGACAACGCTCGTCTCACCCTCTGCAGGAGGCGCTTCGAGATCGGCGAAGGTGAAGCCTGCGTACTCCTTTTCCTCGGTCCACACGACGCGCCAGGAGTCTTCCGCACGGTAGGTCAGCTGCAAGCGATACTTATCGGTAGGCTCTGGCTGCAGGTCGCCATTCATTTCAAAGCCGAACTCGATCTCGACTTCTACAGGCGCTTTCTGCCTGTTGTTGAACAGGTCGGAGCCGATAAAGAGCTTGCGGCGGATCGTGGGCGGAATCGTGGGTGCAAGCTGAAAGGGAGACCAGGGAGCCTCACCATTCTCGAGTTGTTGCGCCAGGTTCTTGTCTTCACCGGCAAACATGACTTGTTCGACGGGTCGAACCCACTCGAGATTGAGGTCGAGCTCTTTCGTGAGCCCCCGAATGTTGACGGCCTCCACACGCTCAGCGCGCAGGTTGAAGCCGTCTCCCGCCATGTCGTTGAGCGGCCCGGTGATCTGGATGAGGGTACCCTCGACCCGAATGCGGTCCTTAGGGATGATTTCCCACACCTCGCCCCGCCGATACGACCACTGGTACGCAGGCAGATAGCCGGACCGACCGGCGGGCACATCGCGGTTGACCAGAGCCAGTCGCACCGTCCAGCCATTCTTGATGGGCGGAAGATCCTGTAGGAAAAACTCGAGCACGTGTCCGCGCGGCCGAACTTTCCAGTTGTTGAGCTCGCGCTCTTCTCCACCGCGATCGTCGCGCCAAGTGACCGTGAGGTCGTCTTCCATCCGACTGGCGAGCCAGTCTTCATAGAGCAGACGCCCACGAATCCACCACGCCGACTCCGCAACCTCGGGCGGCAGGTCTTCCGCAGAACCACCGAGCCGGAAGGGGATTGGAATAATCCCCGGAAGCGCTGTGCTCAGGAGCTTTTCAGGCATCCCGAGCTGAGCGGACCCGTCGTCATCTTCCACATCGACCGCGACCCAGCCTTCGGCTGTGGGGTACTCCCACTGAAAGAACGGGGCAACGGAGAGCTGGTCGCTCTCACGGCGCACACGGAGATGTCCAGTCGGGCGGTCTCCGTCTGGCTCGACATCCATGAGTCGAAGGTCGTCGTGCGCCAGATAGAGGAACTGGAAGGGCGTGTACGAATCGGGCCCGTAGCGCACCGGGTCGATGTCGAAGAACTGGACGCCTCGGCCCCCGGCGAACGCCAAGACGCTGTCGTGGTTGTCGAACTGTGAGAATGGAACTTCCCGAACAGCCGGTCGCTTGCCCCCTCGGACCGCCATGATTCGCTGGATCTTGGCGTTATGGACCGTGATGCGCTCCGTGGAGACGAAGTCGATGGCAGGGGCATCTTCGGTCTGGCGAGTAGAACACACCGCATGCGCAGGCACTTCGACCGCGGCAGCTCCGTCTCGACTGAGCGCAAAGGTGACCGGCGCTACCGCCGGCCGCGCCTCCTTGCGCTCCTCTCCGATGAAGTTGAGGAAGTGCACATAGGTCTTGTCTGGCACTCGATTCAACCGGTAGAGCGTCAGCTCTGTCATCCAGGCGAAGAGCTGGACCAGAGTCATCCCAGGGTCTGCATCCGAGAGATTGGTCCACTCGGGGCAGTACTGGGGAATCAGCTGTCGAGCCTCCGCGAGAATATCGGCATACTCGCGGTCATCGAGACGAGGCGGCTTGATGGGCATCAGATGTCGCGGAAAATGGGGGAAAAGGACAGCGCATTCGGTCCGTCGATAGACGAAATGCTACCCTGCAGAGTTGGAGACGATCTGTTCGAGGCGTTCGACGACACCGGTGGAAATAATCCGGTACTCCACCTGAATCCGAATGGATCCGGAGGGGTCTGGAAGTGCGTCGACCTGTTGCACGTCGATCCGAGGCTCCCATCGGCGGAGTGCCTCTTCGACATATTGGGCGGCCATCTGACCCGCGTAGCCATTGTTCGGTGCGAACAAGAGCTCGTGGATTCGGCACCCAAAGGCCGGCAACATCTGCCGTTCACCAGGCTGTGTCCCGAGAATGATGGAGATGTTCTGTCGAATGTTCTCTTCGTACTCAGACAGCGCAACGCCGCCGCCGGCGGGGTCGAAGTGGAACGGGAAGGCGAACCCCCGCCCGAGAAATTCCTTTCGGATGGTCATCAAAGCCACCTTGGCACGTGCAGTCTGACCGACGCACACTACCGCACACCCGCCCCAAACGAAAGAGACGCCGGGCGGGCGGGCCATACGGCGTCCACACAGACTTGGTCTGTTCTCCAGCCACACGATGGACTCACGGCGCGTCCGGCGATCGCAGACTTCTCCACGACCGCGCCAGCGGCCTTCAACTGCCCAACGTGTTGGAGCAGACCTTCATTTCCGTGGTGTAGCCAGACGTCTTTGAGATGATGTGCCGCGAGGCAATTACGAAGAACGCACCATTCTGCCCTTTTGGCAGTCCGGAGAGCTCAAGAGACGCCCCAGCCAACGCTTTGTCGTTGCCCGCGATGGTGCAGGACCCCTTGCAGAACTGACGCGCGAGACGTTCCATCTCCGCCTTGGCGACGGCATTTGCCTGCGCCTGCGACGAAACAGGGACATCGGTGATGTAGGCAGTAGAGTCGCCGAACTTGCCTGCAAGCTGAGCACCGACCTCACCACCACCAATCTTCGTGACGTCGCCGACCGCGGCCTGGCCGACGATCTCCTTCTTGGACTTGACGTCCCAACCGCGCACAACGACTTTTTGCACAAGGTCGGTGGTGTTGAAGGACAACCGCAGCGACCGAAGGTTTTCACCCATCGCAACATTGACGGCCTGACTGTTGAAGGAAGCCTTCTTGAATTCCAGCTTGTTGTCGGCCACGCGCACCACGTAGTTGTTCCGAGCCGCGAGGCGCTTGATGAACGCGATGTTGCTTTCGTTGCGCTGCAGAATGTACCCGTGCTTGTCGGTGGTGGGGTCGGCGGTCACGGAAAGCCCGGACTCTCCGCCCACCTCAGATGCGACATCCGAGTCTTTCATTTCTTCCCAGAACCGGGTCTTGCGACCACGGCCCAGTCGGTGGAGCTTGTCGAGAGCACGAACGGTCATGCTGCTGATTCCGCCCACCTCGAAGCCAGGCTCCACAGAGATGACTTCTCCATGGAAGATCTCTTTGTGACCCGACCCCAGCTTCAGCTTCACTTCGTCGCCGATCTGAAAGTTCCACATCGGGTGCCCTTCACCACCACCCACGCGGACGGTCAGCATGCCCACCATGTCTACGTGGTCCTCAAAGACAATCCGCTGGACGGCATCATTCGCTGTCTGGGTCATCTCCGTGCCGCCGATGGTCAGCTTGTAGCCGACGGCGGAGCTGCTCTGGTCTGTGCTCATGGCACGACTCCAACAATTGGATGGTTCTTCAAGGGGCCCGGTCCGATGCAGTCACGGCATCCGACATGTGGGGTTTCTCGGTTGGATGCGGCGGAGCCAGAGACTCCACTCACTTGGTCGGGATCGCCAATGTCTTGCCCGAGTGGTCGGCCGTTGCATCGGAGATGTTGTTCTGTTCGCAGATTTCCTTGGTGCTCGTCCCAAGGCGCATCGCGACCGCAGTAATGGTTTCACCCGGAGCGACCGTGACCAGCTGGACGGGAGCCGTATTCAGCGAGCCAGTGCCACCACCTGCCTGATACTCGGCCGGCTTCCACTCCATCATCTCCACAGCCACCTTCGCGCGCACCGGCGCACCAGTCGAAGCAAACATCAAGTAGGTGGCATCCACCTTCTTGAGCACGCCTGACATCCGGAACTGTCCCCAGATGAACGTGACCTTGGGCGGACGCTTCTTCGCGATGTCGCCAGCCTGACCGTCGTCCGGCGTCACGGAGGGATTGGTCATGGACAGCAGTGTGTTCACCCATGCGGCGCGAACATCGGCACATCCATCGGTCGTGGTGTCGAAGTAAAGCTCCATGGTGATGGAAGCTGGAGAGCTCTTCTGGAACTCCAGCGTGGACTCCTGCCCCTGGTCATCATGAGGCGTCCATTCCACCGCCTTATTGAACTGAAACTGCGTCGGATTGAACTGAACGTTGAACGCCGGCCCATTCTCGGGAACGAACAGCGCCTTTGTGACACTACCACCAACTCCCGCCATCGGGGTCCTCCTGGCGTCGCTCACGACGCAGTGCGAGTTCACGGTTTACAGATTGAACCACCTCGGTGATCAACGCTTCGATGTCAACCTGCTTATTTTTGGTACTTTCCTTGTTGCTGCCAGGGACAGCACCCTGCCCTTCTGCACGAGCAGCAGCACTGTTTTCAGCCATCCGAACGTGGCGACGAGCCTCGTTCTGATCTCCAGTACCTTCCGCGAGATGGATGAGGCTCTGCAGCTTCCGCGCGAGCTTCATCACCCGGTCGTCTCCAACACCGGCCTGACTGCGAGATGCTTGACGCTTCTTCAAGCCTCGAACAGCCTTGAGGAGCTCGGGTTGAGCCGAAGTGCTTTTCCGCGGCGTAGAAGCGGGGCGAGCACCACCGGTTTCAGCCTCGCGGCTTGCCTCCTGGGCGGCCGCGTAGCGCGCCTCAAGGTCCTGCCGAGCGCCTTCGCGGACCTGTTCGATGACTTTCAGCACGGGAGCAGGCAGTGACGCAGGCACAGACCCCAGCTGGGACCCATGTGTTGCCATGACCTGAACCACCTGCTCCGGGGTGTGGGCACGAGCCAGGGCCTGCATGACATCTCGCTGCTCGGAGCTGCGCACCAGGGGAGAGCCAGACGCACGACGCGCCCACACAGGAAGCTCGCTGCGGGCACTTGAGTGCTCGTCGACCTCGCCCAGGGTGGACTGCAGTCCTGGGCGGTTGCGATACCGAGTCCCCTGTCGCTGCGACGCTCCCCGAGACTGGGAAGCGGAGGTGGACGCACCACTCCGACCACGGGCCGCATCGGTGCTTCCAAGGGCGGCGATACCTTCACTGCCATCCGCTGCGCCGACGTCGTCACTCACCACAGTGTCTGTGTCGACACCGTACGCAGACCGGGCCACACGAGTGCCGGTCCGAGCGGCCGCACTCGACGTGGACCCTGGGGCTGATGAAGCGCCACGGGTAGGCGAAACGAACCGACCATCTGCGGTACGCAGCACGTGTCGCCCCTGGCGACTGCCAGACGCGGAAGCCAAGTCTTGCGACCCTCCCTCCGCCGCGAATGCTGCCGGAACACTCATCTCTCCAAAGGCCGTACGGAAGACCGACATGGAAGATACGGCCCGACGGACGCGCGGATCCGGGTCGGTCACGGCACTGGCCGTTCGAGCCCCTGCCCAGTCAGACGGTCTCGATAGGGTAGCGCCAGAGCCGTTCGCCATCGCCTGTTTGCGGGCGCTGGAGAGGCGACGCCGGCCAGCAACGTCTCGAACGACCTCGACGTCAGGGGATCCACCGGCTTCGGAGAAGGCCTTTGTGACTGCCTGCAGGACATCATCGACATCGGCCAGCCGTGCGTAGCCAAGTGCGCTCGGGCGACTGCGCCGTGACAGTAGTGCTTTGACTCTCGCCCGTACGGCCGGCGGAGCAGTCCGTAGGACTGAGCGCGCGGTGCCCGATGTGATTGGCGATACGACCGTTCGGCGAGCCGCCTTCACTGTTGCCGACGCTCGGCGGTTCCCGCCGGTTCCGCTACCGGAGCGAACCACAGGAACTGTATTGCTCCCGCGCGGCGCTCCTGAGACCGCCGCGGCGTCTCCCGCGTCGACCGACTCATCGCTTGTAGACGGTGCAAGCGACACAGCGGAATCCACCGGCGACCGCAGTGCACTCCACATCGAGGGCGCCCGAGAACCGTGCCGAGGAGCGACCTTTGGAAGCAAGGAGGCAGCAGCTTCTTCACGACGCGCCGCCGTATCGGCAACCCGGAGGAGGCGCTCGACGGTATCAGGCTTCCCCTCGAGTGCTGCGCGAGCAGCAGCATGAAGCACCGACGAGATCCGCTTTGGTGTGGCTGCACTCGCCGCGAGGGTCTTCGCAGACCGAGCAAAGGCAACCGTGGCGTCGGAGGCGAAGCGGCCGCCCGCCGGCGACGTGGTTCCAGATGAAGAATCGTTCACAGACGCTGCTTTTTGCCCCGCGGAATCTCCCTCGGTGGAGACCTGCGCAGCGAGCCGCTGTACCCGTGAATCGGACCGGACGACCCGAGGCCCTGCCGCTTCTCGTGAACGAGTCGCGGAGACTGCCTCAACCGCCTCTGCCTCTTCCTCCACATCGGGTGCGATGACCAACGCCGCATCGTCGGCAATCCGGGTGCCTGGTGCCCGGCGGGCGGAACGCGACATACGCTCCGCAGCGGACATCACAGGTCGTCCATCGCCCATCGATGGCGCAAAGGCCGATCGCTCGGCCGTGGCCTCACCGGCCATGCGCGGACGGCGGGGCACCAGCGACCGAGACCGTTCGAGCGGTCGCGCTCGGTTGGCTGCCACCTCGGCTGCACGGTGTACGGTGGCGAGTCCGGCGCTTCCCACCGCAGTCCGAGACGCAACTCGTGCACGTGGAGCCACCGAAGAGCTCGCCGCCGCACGCGGTGATGTTGGTACGCCTTCGGGAACCACGCCAGTTCCAGTCGGAACGGGGCCGAATGGAGTCTGCTCAGCAACCGAACGCGCACCGGCCTCGGAAGGCGACTCTGCAGCGGTCGGCGCCGCCCGGGATGCCACCCGCTCCATCGGCGTCGTGGCCTTGCGCGGGCCCCTTCCAGGGCTCCGAGCGCCTTGC
Organism: uncultured Pseudomonadota bacterium; assembly: GCA_913044235.1. Taxonomy (GTDB): domain Bacteria; phylum Myxococcota_A; class UBA796; order UBA796; family UBA2385; genus CAJWOS01. The sequence continues at coordinate 1,160 of CAJWOS010000242.1, read as the reverse complement.
GGCGCCGTCCCGAAATCCATGACCGAGGCACTGCTTGCGCCCGTCGATGGCGTACGCGGTGTCGGCGCCCGTGACACTTCGACGCCCGTGCGCGAAGCGGATGCTCCGGAAGACGGCAACGACGAGGCCTTCTGATCGGAAGAACGAATCACGCGAGGTGATGCCGTTGGACGCCGCCGTGGCGGCTGCGCCACGGCTTCCTCTTCCACAGCCTGTTCTGCTGCGGCCTGTGGCACGATGGCCTCTGGGGCAGCCATGAACAAAGCCCGGCCGCGGCCGGTACGCGCGCGACGAGGGACGGGAACCGGGAGCGTGCTGCCCGGAACCACTTGCCCGGTCTGCATCCGACGAAAGACACTTGCTGCGTGCGCGGAGGCTTGGCGCGGGCCTGCTTTCGGAAGGCTCCCACTTCGCATCACGGTCGAGGCAGCAGCAACAGAGCCGACGGTGCGGGGCGCCGAGGCCCCGTCCGGCGTAGAGACCGCAGCGGAATCAAAGGTCGACGAGCGCGTCATGACAGCAGGGCGGAATGTACCGTCGGGCGAAGTGCCAACCCGCATTCTCTCTGCCAGCCAGCGGGTCCCCGACACCCGACTCCCTGCAGGAGCCCGACGGTCCGCAGACGCGGCACGCGAAGCCGGTGCAGCGCCCGGTCTGACGGCACCAGATGCGGTGGACTGTGCTGCCACTGCCGCTCTGGAGTCGGTGGCCCGAGCCATGGGAGCCGGGGCACTCTGCGCGCCCACGACAGCAGCGGCCCGTGAGCCATCAAAACCACGCACTACGCGGGGGCTCTGCGTTCCTCGCGGCGCGCGAGTTGGCTCAGATGTCACCTCGTCAAGCGGCTCTTCCGCGAGCTCAGGCTCGACAACAGCCATCATCGGCGAGTGTCGGAAGACGGGCCGAAGCCCACGGCGGCGCTCCCGCGTCTGGGTTGCACGACCCGCAGCCAACGAAAGCGGACGGACATCCCCGTCGTCTAGATGTCGAGTCAGCGTCGATTGTGCGGCCCGCGCGAGCGCCGGACCGAGCACGGCACGCTCGACTGCTGCTCGCGCCCGTGCCAAACGGCGACGCGTGACGCGAGCTGCAAAGCGAGCTGCCCGCAGTGAATTTTTCGCGCGGCAAGCTCGTAAGGCGGCCGATCAACCCAACGTAGG
>CAJWOS010000241.1 GCA_913044235.1 uncultured Pseudomonadota bacterium | reverse complement strand
GGGGAGCCGCAGGACGGGGAGCCGCAGGATGGTGAGCCGCAGGATGGGGAGCCGCAGGACGGAGAGTCGCAGGACGGTCGGGAGTCGAGCGATGCGTCGACGCCGCCGGAGCCTACGGACGGCACACGGCCGGAAGCGGACGCGGGAGAAGACACGGGAATGTCGGGCAGTATGGAGGACCTGCGGGCCGATGGAGCAGACGGAGCACAGGAGGATGTCGACGATGCGTCGCCTTCGGGGCAGACTCCACGAGGTATCGAGGGTGAGATGACCGAAGAGGAAGCAACCCGCACCGTGGACTCTGTTGAGGAAGGTCGGCCTCGTGTGGTGGCGCGGCCAGACGCAGCGGGCGACAAGGACTGGTGATGTCGGTTTTTCTGCTCATACTTGCGTTGTGTTGTCCGGCCATGGCCGCTCGTATCCAGGTTCAGGTGGAGGAAAGCTCCCTTGTGCTCGGGCAGACCGTCACACTTGAGGTGCAGATCATCGATGGTCGCGTGACCGGTGTGCCGGAGTTTCCCGTGGGCGCAGGCTTGCGGGCCCGGTACCGCGGTCAAGGACAGACTCGCTCGATCATCAACATGAAGACGACCCAGTTGGTGCGGTACTCCTACCAGCTCACCGCGCTTACCGAGGGAGACTGGAAGGTTGGCCCCTTCGACCTCGATGTGGGCGGACAGCGGCTCACCCATCCGCCATTGCTCATCGAGGTGACGGCTGCTTCGAAGGGTGAACAGGAGCAAGTGTCCGTGCGAGCGGAGCTGTCCGACGAGGCCCCGTATGTGGGAGAGCTGGTCACCTACCACCTCGCGTTTCGTCGGCAGGTCGATGCTCACAACATTCGCTGGACCCCTCCCGAGACCCCAGGCTTCATCGTAGAGCCCTCAGCAGAGCTCGCCCAGCGTGACCGCAGTCAGATCAACAACGGTGTGGAGACCGCGGTACTCGACATCCACCTACCGCTGCGTGCCACGGGTGTGGGCAAGCAGACCATCTCGCCAGCCGTCATCACGGCCGATCTCCCTGCGCCTCCGGATCCCCGCACGGGTCGGCGACCCGTCGACGTTTTCGGGCGCTATCGACTCCGCAGCAAGAGCCTCCCCACGACGCCCCTGGCGGTGGAGGTGCGTCCTTTGCCGAGCGCCGGTCGCCCGCCGAACTTTTCGGGTCTCGTGGGCGCGTTCACACTCGAGCTCGCAGCGTCTGACACCACCGTGGTGCGAGAGGAAACGGTCACGGTCACGGTCACTTTACAGGGCACCGGCGTGCTGGCCGGCTTCGTGCTTCCAGCCGTCGCCGACACCGACCAATACCGCGTGTATGACGACTCTCCCACCGTAGAGACGATCGTGACGGAAGCCGGTGTGGTGAGCAAGGCAGTCTTTCGACGCGCGATTGTTCCCTTGGCGGAGGGCACGATGACGATTCCGGGGATCGAGATCCCCGTCTTCGATCCCGCTCAAGGTGCCTACGTGACGGTGGCAAGTCCACCGGTGGGCCTGCGGGTATTGCCGGGGGTCGCGAGTGGCGACGAGTCCGTGCAGCGGTTCTCGACGGGACAGGACGACCGAAGACGAGATGTCGAGGCTCTCGGTGATGACATCCTGCCGGCGCCGGGCGACATCACGGTCGCCGATCGCACCTTTGCGGGAGCCTTGCCTGTGATGGCGCTGCTGCCGATGCTTCCTCTGTTTGGTTTCGCGGTGCTCGGTGTCCGGGCGGTTGCGGCTCGTCGTCGGTCCGATCCGTGGGCAGAGCTCGCGTCTCGAGCGGTTCCGTCCGCCGCAGACCAACGCATGGCCATGATCTCGAGCTTGTTTCGGGATGCAGCGGCGCTTCGGATTGGCTGCACACCGTCGGAGATTGACAAGAACCGGCTTGAACCCCTTGGAGAAGCCGTCGTTGCGCTCTATCTCGACCTCGAGTCCGCACGGTATGGCGGCGGTGCTGCAGAAGGGCTGGTGACTCGGGTCCAAGCTTTTGTGGCCAACCGGGGGACCATCTGATGTGGGTGCTCGTGAGCATGTTCGCTGCGGCCTTTGCTGCATCTCCACAGTCGCTGTACGTCGAAGGACTCGACCACGCGCGTGCCGGACGGCCCGCTGAAGCGGCGGATGCCTATGTGTCGGTGCTGGAGGCTGGGGGGCGCGATCCCGCGGTCTACCATGGGCTCGGCAACGCTCTCTGGCGACTGGATCGGCAGGGTCCGGCGATGGCGGCCTGGAGGCGTGGCTTGCGACTTGAGCCCCGCAACGGGGACATCGCCGCCAACCTCGAGCGGGCTCGGCGGGCGTCGAGAGACCACCTCCAGTCGCCTGCGCCGGCGGCGGATCTGTATTTCTGGCAGGGCATGCTTTCGCCCCGCGACTCGGGTCTGCTCGCCAGCCTCTTCTTTGCCCTGGCTCTGGGGATCCCCGTGATGCGTCGCTTTCGGCGGCACGCGTGGACGCTGCGATGGGATGCACTCCTGTGCGCAGCGGTGGGGATCCTCCTCGCGCTCTCGACGCGCGCTGCACTCGTGACCGATGCGAGCGTGGTCCTGGTCGTGCCCGAGGTCTCGGTCCGCAGCGCACCAGGACCCGACGGCGTGGAGCTGTTCGTGCTGCATGAAGGAGCTGAGGTCCGGCTGCTTGAGACCCATCGTGAGCACCATCTGGTGGCCCTTCCCGACGCACGAAAAGGATGGGTGCCGGCGGAGACCACCTTGTCGACCGACCCAAGTGCGCCGTTTCCTCGGCTGGCGCTCGTGAAGGGACTCGGCACTCCATAGGCGCGTACTCGACGGAAGGGCGTAGGGTCTGAGCGTGTCTCGTGGTATTTGTGGTTCCTACCCGTACGAGGACGTTCGATGTCTGCCGACCCCACATCCGCTTCGGTTGGGCCCCGCCGAATCCTGGTGGCGACCGACTTTTCCGAGAACGCGAAGTACGCACTCGACTACGCGTGCCATATGGCACACGCGGAGGGTGCTTCGGTGGTGCTGCACCACAGCTTGGATCTGCCCGATCCACACACGATGGTGGGTGGCGGGCTCAAGCCCATCGTCGACATCGACGAGGCCAGTGCCGAAGCAGAGCGCCACCTTCAAGCCGAAGCGAAGCGCACCCGACTCGGACAGGCGCTTGTGGCCACGAGCGTGGGCAAGTACCGCGCGGTGGATGAGATCCTGTCGGCTGCGGCCACCCACAACTGTGATCTCGTGGTGGTTGGCACCCGGGGGCATCGGGGACTCGCGCGGTTCGTCATGGGGTCGGTATCGGAGCGGGTGGCCCGTCAGAGCGGACTGCCAGTGCTGATTGTCCCGCTGCCCGAGCAGGACTGACCCCGCCTGACCAGACACGCACAGCGCGTGGAGCATGCGTCCTCGGTGCGAAGGTGCTCGGCGACAGCGGTGTCTGCAGTGCTGCGTGAATTGAATCGATCGCAGTGGAACGACGGTGTCGGCCGCGAGTGTCGGTCGGCCCACGAAGCTTTCCGGAGACCCCATGAGCTCGTCTGACCTCGATGTCGCATTTGCTCCGTTCGTTGCGCGAATGCAGGCGGCCGGTGTGCCTTCATTGGCGATAGCGACCTTCAAGGCGCACTATGCGGCGCTCTGCTCTGGAGAGACCGGAGAGATTCCCGAGTCTGCCATCGAGCCGGTGACCGAATTGCCCAACGCCGAAGCGCTGCCGGATGCCTACGCCGAAGTGGGGCGTGAAGCACTGGACCAGACGGTATTCGTGAAGCTGAACGGCGGGCTCGGAACCAGCATGGGCCTGCGCCGAGCAAAGTCTCTCCTGCCGGTCCGCGGAGACCGTACGTTTCTCGATCTCATCGCCGCACAGGCGAGTCATGCCGGCTGTCCGTTGCTGCTGATGAACAGCTTCGCCACCCGAGACGACACGACAGCGGCGCTCGCCCGCTGGCCAGCGCTCTTGGACGGCGCTTTGCCGATCGACTTTCTGCAACATCGGGTGCCGAAAGTAGACCAGCGCGAGCTCGCTCCAGTCGACCATGAGCCGGCGAGCGCCACCTGGTGCCCGCCCGGACATGGGGACCTCTACACTGCCCTGGTCACACGCGGCGTGCTCGAACAACTGTTGGCGGCCGGTCGGCGCTACCTCTTTGTGAGCAACAGCGACAACCTCGGAGCAGTACTCGACCTGCGGATCTTGGGCTGGTTCGTGGCGCAGAGTGTTCCGTTTCTGATGGAGGTCGCCGATCGCACGGAAGCGGATCGCAAGGGAGGACACCTGGCTCGGCGAGCTGGGCAGCTCATCCTGCGAGAGGTGGCCCAGTGCCCCGCGAGCGATCTCGAGACGTTCCAGGATCATACGCGCCACCGCTATTTCAACACCAACAACCTGTGGATCGACCTGCATGCGCTCGCCGCCCGCATGGGCCCGGACCGTCCATTGGTGTTGCCGCTCATCCGAAACCGCAAGACCGTCGACCCGCGCGACCCGACGTCCACTCCGGTCTACCAGCTCGAGTCGGCGATGGGGGCGGCCATTGGGGTGTTTCCGGGGGCACAGGCCATTCGAGTGCCTCGCACGCGACTGGTTCCAGTAAAGACCACGGGCGATCTGCTGCGGACGCGGTCGGATGCCACGGTCCTGCTCGACGATGGCCGTCTGGTGCCCGCCACTGAGCGTCCCCCGAATGTGGTGCTCGACAAGGCGCACTACAAGCTCGTCGGTCAGCTTGATGACCACTTTCCGGAGGGACCACCGTCACTGAAGGACTGCACGTCGTTTGTGGTGGAAGGAGATGTGGTTTTTGGGGGCGGTGTGATTTGTCGCGGGGATGTGCGCGTCACGGCGCCGCAAGGTCAGACCCGGCATGTTGCATCTGGGGCGATTCTCTCCGGTACGGTGGAGTTGTGAGATGGATGGCCTTCCCGAGTTCTTCTTCGAGGCAGATGGTGCGGTCGCGGGACGCTTCCATCCAACCGCACTGACTCGGGGACCGTGGGACAACCGCGCGCAGCATGGCGGACCACCCTGCGCACTCCTTGCTCGCGCACTGGCGGCGTTCGAGAATCCCGAGGTCGAAGAGCCCCTGCGAGAACCCGCTGACATCCTGCCGCCCGTGTACCATCCGCGCCGTCAACATCCGGTCGCGCGGATCGCCTTTTCGCTGCTCCGGCCAGTGCCCATCGCTCCCCTCGATGTGCGGGTCGAAGCCGAGCGTCTCGGGCGCGCGGTACACCGGCTGCAAGCAACCCTCGCCACCAGCGACGGAAAGGTGTTGATTCGAGCCGACGCACTCCGCATCCGACGTGCGCCGTCGGTGGAGGGAATGGTGGCGATAGCGGCATGGCGACCACCGGAGCAGTGCACACCGCTGGTGTTCGACTTCTTCCGACACGAGGTGGGCTACCACCGGGGCGTACAGCTCAAGACGGCGTTTGGTCATTGGGGTCGCACGCCCATCGGAGTCTGGGGTCGGCTGCGTGCGCCCCTCGTGGCTGGGGCATCCCTCACGGCATTGGAGACGATGGTGGCGCTTGCCGACGCGCAGTCAGGAATGGGCGTGCCGCTGGATCCGCACCGATTCACCTTCGTCAACCCGGACCTCTCGGTGTTCCTCACACGGGACCCCGTTCCTGGCTGGGTGGGTTTTGACATCACCTCGACTGCCAGTCCGCACGGCTCGGGTCTGGCACAGAGCGGACTGCGCGATGCAAAGGGTCTGGTGGGGCGCGCGGCACAGACGCTGGTGGTCGCCGACCGTCAGCCGGGGTAGGCCGCTTGGCTAATCCGACCCCGGACCACCATGTCAACGCCCGCAACGCCATTTTCTTCGCTCGGACTGCATCCTGTTTTGCTGGAAGCCGTCCACAACCTCGGGTACGAAGTACCCACACCGGTCCAGGCCGCGGCGATTCCGCCCCTTGCTGATGGCCGCGACGTCCTCGGCCTCGCAGCCACTGGCACCGGCAAGACCGCCGCATTTGCGTTGCCGATGTTGCATCGCTTTGCCGAAGAACCCGGCACAAGGGCAGTCACGGGGCTGGTCATCGTGCCCACTCGCGAGCTCGCCCGGCAGGTGGCGCGCGCGGTGCTGAGCTACGGGAAGCAGCTCGGTGTACGGGTACTTCCCGTGTACGGCGGCTCGCCGATGGGAACCCAGCTGCGGGCGCTCTCCCGTGGTGTCGATGTGGTGGTGGCCACACCGGGTCGGGCCCTCGACCACCTCAACCGCGGCACCCTCCGCCTGGACCTCGTGCGAACCGTCGTGCTGGATGAAGCCGACGAAATGCTCGATATGGGGTTTCAGGAAGACATCGAGGCTCTGCTGGATGCATGTCCCGTGGGTTGCCAGAAAGCTCTGTTCAGCGCGACCCTTCCGGGGAGACTGCGTCGGATTGCCGACTCCGTGCTCGCGGAACCGGTGCTGGTGGAGCTTCGGCCCAAAAAGTCCGCGGCCGGTGCACGGCCGGATGTGGTCCAGATCGCACATGTGCTTCGCCGAGCCGACAAAGGCGCAGCACTGGCGCGGATCCTGGACCTCGAAGAGCCTGATGCAATGCTTGTTTTCTGTCGCACGCGGCTTGCGGTCGACGAGCTGGTGGAGTCGCTGGTGGCCCGTGGGCTTCGGGCGGAGCCGCTGCACGGCGGGATGTCTCAAGGCCAGCGAGAACGCGTGATGGCCCGCCTTCGGTCGCGCAGTGCAGATCTGTTGGTGTGTACCGATGTGGCGGCACGTGGGATCGACATTCCGCACCTCAGCCATGTGGTGAACTTCGAGCTGCCGAACAGCCCCGAGGCGTACACGCATCGCATCGGGCGCACCGGTCGCGCGGGTCGCAAGGGTCGCGCAATCACCTTCATTTCTCGGCGAGAGCGCTCCGTTCTTTCCCGCGTCGAGCGGGCTGTGGGAACGAAGATCCCCATCGTACCGCTGCCCACGCTCGAGGAGCTCCGCGATGCACACCTTCGGCGCCTGAAGCTGCGGGTCTCGGAAGTGGTGGAGATGGGCGAGCTCGATGCGTTTCGCCGGGTGGTGGCAGACCTCGTCGACGAGTCGGGCCTGGACCCGATGGATATCGCCGCGGCGGCGCTTCGCGCCCTGCATGATGAGGTGGCACCGGACGAGAGCGATCTCGAGGTGGGGCCGCCGATTTCCAATGGACCACGGAAGCGAGACCAGCGCCGCGACATGGGCCACCCACAGGGCATTCCCTGGGCGCAGATCCAGATCGACATCGGGCGCCGCGACCGGGTGCGTCCGGGCGATCTGGTGGGTGCCATCACCAACGAAGCGGGACTCTCGAGTCGCGATATCGGCAGTATCGACATTGTGGAGCGCTGCTCGTTTATAGAAATACGAGCAGATGCCGTTGGGCACGTGCTGGATGTGTTGCATCGTGTCACCATTCGAGGGCGTCCTGTACGAGGACGGCCGGCCCGGCCGAAGCCACCCCACCGCTGAGCCTGCTTCGAGGGTCGTTGCCCCGTGGGAGAGTCCATGCATGTTGTCCGCCCTTTGCTTCTGGCCGTGATGCTCACGGCTTGTGCCGGAAAGTCGTCGGACCCGCCCGCCGACGCCGCTCCTGGGGCGGATGGTGAGGCGGGGAGCGAGGGTGGCGGAGATGCGGCCGGCGAGGCATCGGGAGGCGGGACCGGCGACGAAGGCGGGGCCGGGTCTGGCGCCGGAACCGGCGGCACGGGCACGGGTTCCGAGACCGGTGGCGATACGGGCGACACGGGTGCGCCGCCCCCAGGCGGTCCTTGGGCGGTCATCAGTGGCATCTATGGTAGCCAGTACGCCGAAGGGGTTGCGGTCACTGCCGCAGGTGCCGTCGCGTTTGCCGGCTCGTTCGAAAACGGGATCGATCTTGGCGATGGTGGCTTTGCGAGTCGCGGGCGCGACGATCTGCTTGTGGGCCAGCTCAGTGGTGTGGATGGTGCACTCGAGTGGAATGTGACCACCGGAGATGGCGGCAGTGACGTTGCGTACGACCTGGCCATTGCCCCCGATGGCGCGATCTACGCAGTGGGCTGGTTCGATGAGGAGCTGGTCTTTCCGGACGTCACATTCACCTCGAAAGGTGAGTATGACGGCTTTATGGTTCGATGGGAGGCAGACGGCACCTTCGCATGGGCACTGCAGCTCGGCGGACGGGGGGACGACCGGATGCGTGCAGTCGACGCAGATACTGCCGGGGCCTGCGTGGCGGGCTTTACGTCGAATGGCATCACCGGGACCGGACTGCCTCTGAGCCCGTCCAGCCTGCTCGATGGCGTGGTGATCTGCATCGACACTGCCGGAACGCCCACCTGGGGAGAGACGCTCGGGTTTGGTTCGGGCACCGCGCCGGCACTCGCGGTCGCGGTCGATGCCGACGGCGTGCGCGCAGGCGGGTACTTCACCGGAGAGGTCGACCTGGGCGCCGGTCGCGTGGCGAGCCTTGGAGACCGAGATGGCTGGCTCAAGCAGTGGGATCGCAACGGGACGACCGGGACGGGGCGTACCTTTGGCGCGGTGGGAGATCAGGAAGTGCGAGCGCTCGCGGCGACTTTGGACGGCACGGCGGTGGTGGGACAGTGGGCCGGCGGCGCTTTTCTCGACACCGAGGCGACCCCCGACGGTGGAATGGACGCTTTCTTGATGACCGTGGATCGTGCACTGGAGTCCTCGACGGCCGTGCTCTTTGGGGGCGACGGTGAAGATGCCGCCCTCGACGTCGCGGCACGCGCAGATGGTGCGCTGGCAGTGACGGGCTACTCGTCCGGCTCACTCTCACTGGCGTCTGAGCATGCGGCGCTTGGAGAAGAGGATCTCTTTGTGGGCGTATGGGATGGGTCATGGAGTGCATCGGCACGCTTTGGCGGACCTGCCGAGGACATCGGACGAACGGTGTCATGGCATCCCTCGGGGGATGTGGTGCTCGGCGGGACCTCGTTTGGCAGCATCGAAATCGCTGGAGCAGTGCTCGCTGGCTATGGTGATCGAGACTTCCTTGTGGCCCGAGTGGCCCTCTGAAGACACTGCGCGTGGGGACTTCGAGCAGGCTGCAGGTGCCGAAGGCGGCCTATACGCTGCGCAGCAGGGCACGCGCGGTAGCGGCGCCTCCCAATGCAGTGGCGAGGGTGCTCTGTCCAGGAAAGACCGAGTCTCCCACCAGCCAGAGACCGCGCTTCAGCGCGGTGGGCGTGATCTGGCGATAGTTGTGCAGTCCCACGGTCCGGGGCACCCCGCCCACGAGGCCGCGCGGACGTCGCGTAAAGCGCTGCCATGTGCGCGGTGAAGCCGTGAGGCGATGCACGATGGTCTGGTCGACCTCGGGCGCAAGCCGTGCGAGGGTGCGCATCATCCGAGCCTGAACCGCTTCGACCTGTGCGGCCGGGGCTTCGCGGAGGGCCTCGGGGCGCACATGGGTGGAGACCGTGGCGGTACGCACTCCGTCAGGGCCCCGCTTCTCATCGGAAGCTGACACACTCACGAAGATGTGGTTGCCGTCCACGAAGGGCGAGTCTGCATCATTGATCAGCTCCAGATGGAAGGGACCCGATGGCAGGTCGGCCGAGGGCTGGAGCTGGAGGTACAGCATGCAGGCACTCCAGCCGGCATCGACCGACGCCTGCAGGCGGCGCAGTCGGGCACCAGGCTCATCGAGGAGTCCAGAGAGCGCCTCGGGTAGAAGGTTGGCGACCACTTGCCGGGTGCGGATTCGACGATTGCGCGCATGAACGATGTAGCCGTCGGGAGTCTGTTCGATGCGCCGCACTCTGGCGGGCATGTGCACCTGTCCACCGGCCTTTTCGATTGCTCCGACCAGGGCGGTTGCGAGCGCTCCAATGCCGCCGTGCACGTGCCCGGTGCCTCGAAAAATGTAGTCCATTGTGGACAAGGCAAATGGCGCCTCGGCCTGAGCGGCATCCACCTGCACCGTGATCTGGGAATTGGCGTCGACCCACGTGCGCAGCGGAGCGAATTGGGCGAGGTCGTGGCGCTCCAGGAGCCGAAGTGCCGGGCGTCCGATGTGTCGGAGCAAAGGCAGGTACAGCGGCAGGCGCCGAAGGTGCCACATCAGAGCGCCGGGACCAAAGGGCATCAGGCGATTGGCGTCGTCGAGGATGGGCCACAGGGCTTCCGCCACTCGACCCTGTTCGGCGAAGAACCGATGGATGGCATCGACCGGAGCGCCGGGCAGGGCTGCAAGAGAAGCGATGAAGCGGGCGCGATCGCGATAGATCGGCAGATCAAGGTCCGGAGTGCGCAGTGTGATGGGAACTTCTGGAAAGACAAAGTCCACATCGAGTGCGTGGGTCTGGCGCCAGCGTCCGAACAGGCCGTCTGGATGGAGTCCGGAGAAGAGTGTGGCACCCGTCTCGTAGTGGGCACCGCCTTTCTCGAAGGTAGAGGCGCATCCTCCGGGGTACCGCAGCGACTCGAACAAGGCGACCCGCTGCCCC
>CAJWOS010000240.1 GCA_913044235.1 uncultured Pseudomonadota bacterium | reverse complement strand
GCACTCGCGAGCCTTTCCGCTCACTCCACCACCACGAAGAACTTGGGTGAAGCACTCGCCGACGCTGGGGCCAACTACTTCTCCAACACCACGAGCGACGACGGAGACTCCGACGAAGACGGCGACGGCTACAAGTACGACTTTACGCGGGCGCCGATTGAGTACTACTGCCAGGAAAACCACATCATCGTGCTGACCAATCAGCGGCCCGCCAGCGATGACGGCGTCTCGAGCACGTACCAGTCGTCGCTGAGTACCGATGTGGAATGTACGCTCGCCGGTCGGACCTCTGGTACCGATACCCAGTGTCTGTACGACAACGTGGTCAAGAAACTCTACGATTCCGACTTCCGCGGCGATCTCTCCGGCACGCAGAACATTACGGTCCACACCGTCGGGCTGGGGATCAGCGGCTCATCGGTGGCCGAGGAGCTCTACGGAAATGCATCGAGTGTCACGAGCGGCGCTGGCGTCTACGCCGTTGCCGGTGACCCCGATCAGATTCTGTCCTACATCCTCTACGTGATGAAAGACATCCGGGCAGGCACTTACTCGCGCTCCACACCGGTGGTCTCGGCCGACGGAAACTTCCTGGTCTACACATTCTACGAGCTTGCCGGTGACAGCTCGATCGGCACCTCGGATGGCCTCGCGCTCGGGCAGGGCCACGTTCGGGCCTACGAGATCGATGCCGACCCAACGAGCTCCACCTACGGACAGGTCGTCTACGACAACACGAACTGTGGTGGTGACCTTTCGTATTCCTGTGGTGGGGCCCTCTGGGACGGTGGCGACCTTCTCGTCTCGCGGATTGTCACCAGCTACGACCGCCAGTGGGATGAGAACGACGGCATTGGCTATCGCGACATCTACACTTGGTTCGAGCCGGCTGTGTCGCTCACCTACAACTCGTTTGGCGCAGACGCCGAGAGCGACCAGTTCATGCCGTTCGACCGTCGCTTCGTCGAAGCGGTGGGTTCGGACACCACAGTGCTCGACAAGATCGTGAGCCTCGACACCGACTCCACCACGGGCTGTGCGACCGACGCAGCGAAGGTGTTCGACTTCGACAAGTCGGGGGGATGTGCTGCGGTCGACCAGGACGATGTGAAAGAGCTCGTGGCCTTTGCCCGTGGGTACAATGACTCCGAGTTCCGATATCTGAACGAGACCCGCGGCCGCTGGCGCCTGGGCGACTCTCCGCACTCCGTGCCGGTGGTTGTGCAGGCCCGGAACAACAGCTATGCCATCGACCCGACCTACCGTGCCTTCCTCACGGGACTGGCCCAGGCCGAAGCCGACGGTGACGTTCCACCCATCGTGCTTGTCGCGGCCAACGACGGCATGCTGCACGCCTTCTCCCTTGAGAACTTCGCGAGCACGTCCGACACCGAAGAAGGGGAAGAGCTCTGGGCGTGGATTCCTGGATACGTCCTGCACCGCGAGCACGATGCAGCGTGGGCTGGACGGCTGCACGATCTCCTTCTGTATGGCCGCACCTTCCTGTTCGATGGCTCCCCCGTGGTGGAAGATGTCTGGATCGACCTCGACGGCGATGGCCTGAAGAGCTGTGACTCCGTGCCCAGCGACTGTGAGTGGCGACGGGTCGTGGTGGTTCAGCAGGGCAAGGGTGGTCCCGTCACCCTGGCGCTCGACATCACCGACACCGATGCGCCCACCTTCCTTTGGGAACAGACCGACGAGACGGACACCAACGCCGTCGGCTTCACCACCGGTCGGCCGGTGGTGGGCAACGTCTACGACACCTCCGCTACCGATGCCATTGACCGCTGGGTGGCGTTCTGGGGTTCGGGTCGAGCGGTGCCGGTCTCCACGAGCACGGGCAACTACGAGGGGCACGAAGCCAACATCTATATGTGGGCCCTGGGCGACACGGACTTCGCCACGTCTCATCGGGCCTACCAGGCACCCAGCAGCTCGGCCGACTACGCGCGAGGCGACAACTACCACCCCGAGTCCAGCTACGGCTCTTCGCTCCAGCAGGACTCCGACGCACACGGCCACTACGAAAACGCCTACATCTCGGCGGCCCTCACCGTGGTCGACGTCGACTCCGACGGTGATGTGGACACCCTGTACTTCCCGGTCACGACCACCTACAAGCCCACCGACGAAGGGGGCTCGGGCCCTGGCGATGTGGCAGACCCAGGGTCAACCTGGATGTACAAGGCATGCATCGACACCGACGACCCCGGTGTGCTGACCTGGGTCGAGTTCTACGACCCGGTCGACGACGGTGGTGTCACGGATGGTTCTGGCACCGCGGCACGTCCCGAGGTCTACTACGCAGCCACCACCTCCTGGCTCGCAGACGGCTCACTCGGTGTGTACTGGGGCACGGGAACGCCCTACAGCCGGCTCGACTCTTCGCCGGGCTACTTCTTCGCGATGAAGGACAGTGCGCCGGGTCTGTGCGACGATGACTACATGACCGAAATGACCGACTGCGGCACTTCCGGCGTGGTCACCCTCGATGATGGTGAAGGCCTCACGGGCGACCCGGTGGTGTACGCCGGTGTGGTCTACTTCTCCACTTGGGTACCCGAGTCCGACCGCTGTGATGGCGGTGAAGGTCGAGTCTACGGTCTCGCATATGAAGACTGTTCCCAGGGTCTCGACACCGACGGGGACGGCACGGTGAACACCACCGACGACCTCTACGTGGCGCACGAAGACTCCTACATTTCCGGCATCACGGTCACTGACAAGGGCACGCTCTTCTACGGGATCTCGGGCGCGGACACCGAGGGCGGCAGCGACCCGGTCGGTACCATCAACGCTTCGACCGATCCCTTCCTGGGCACCGAGACTATGGCGTGGATGGAAGTGTTCTGAGCCTGGTCTACGCGAGCACCTGCGGCCTCCTTCGAGCCTTGCTCAGCGGAGGCCGTACTCGTTCTTGAGCGATGCCTCCATCTGGGAGACCTCCTCGCCAAGTTGCTGAAGCCGCAGTGCTCGGCCCTGCAGCGACGCCAGCGCGCCCAAGTTGCTGCTCACGATTCCGGTGCGAAGCTGCTGCATCACTGTGAGGCCATCGGCGGCGAGCTGTGTGAGGCGCTCGTGGTGGTCAGTGCAAGGAGGCGGCGGTTGGACCGCAGCGATGGCGCGCTGCCGGGACTTGTGGTCAGCGATCAGTCGATCGATGCCCGAGACATCGCCGGAGATCGCCTGTTGGATCAGGGTGTTTGGGTCCACGCTTCCCGCGCTGCGGCTCCCCACGCGTTCCAGAGCTTGAAAGTAAGCGTCCACATTGGTTTTCATGGCCCGGTTTGATGTGGTCCTCCCACTGACGGCCTCAGATCGTGCAGTTGTCGTGGGGTGGGTGGCGCTGCTCGTTCGGGTCGGGATGGCTTGTGGGCGCGGGCTCGATTCCCGTGGGGTGGTGTTTGGTTGTGCGGAGCCGGTGGGCTCGGAGGCGACTGGAGTGGGTGCAGCAGGGGCCACGAGCTGCACCGGTGGGAGTGCGAGATCGACGGGGGCGCTGGTGGTGCCGTGCGAGTTCATGGCTGGGGCCGTGGTGCGCCCCAGGAGGAAGGCACTGATTGAGATGGTCCCGACCAGCAACAGGCCACCACCGAGCACCAACCAGCGTGGAAGTTCGACCGTATTGCTCATTCCGACCTCAGATACCGGGCGGTGTGAAGGGCGTCGCTCAACCGACCCTCCGGCGGGTGCTGGACGTGTCCGCGGCAACGACCGTAGGATAGCGCAGCGATTCCCCAGCGAGAGGAGCAAAGGATGTCCCGTGGTCAACGACCGAACGGCAGTGCGCCTATGCGCCTGCGAAGCTGGGCAGTGGGTCTGTGCGTGGCAGGATGGCCATCCCTGGGTCACGGAAGCGATAATGGTCGGCTCGGGCTCCGCTACCAGGTGATTGAAGAGGGTCTCCTGGTCACCTCTGTGAATGATGGGATGGGGGCGAGAGAAGCCGGTATCGGGCCTGGAAGCGTGCTGGTTTCGGCCGACGACCACTCTTTGGTTGGGGCACCGAAGGGACTGCGAGCGCATCTCGTGGGCCCGGCGGGCTCCGAGGTGGTTCTGGGTGTGCGGGCTCCACTCTCCTCAGAAGTGCGCCCAGTGTCGGTGGTGCGCCGCTTGCCGAGTGCTCAGGTGCCGAGGAATATGGGAGATCGACCCGCGGAAGTGCGCGCGTATCGCCGGGCCATCCGAGATCAATCCCGGCGCAAGGCCGTGGCGGCAACAGAAGCGATGGTGGCATCGGACTTTGGCGGGATGGTGCCGCGCGAGGCGGTGGGGGCATCGTTGGCGACGGCCATGCGTCGAGGCAACCGATTTGCGCGCGATGTAGCGTTGGTGCTCGCGACCGACACTCTCGAGGATCCGTACTTGATGCAGGGCCTCGCACGCATGTTGCTCCAGACCGGCGAGTCCGAGCGAGCGCAAGTGCTTCTAGAACGACGGGCATCGCTGGTGCCGTCTGATGTTCTCCTGGCTGACGGTGCGACCGAGGCCGATGTGGGAGGCGGATTCCAGGCCCGCGCCCTTCAAGTCGACGCAGCCGCACAGATGGGCAATCGCACCGAGGCATCGGCGCTGGCTCGCAGCTTGCTGCGGACGCACCGTGATCCCGTAGTGGGCGCTCTGGTGGGGATGGCAGTGGCCGAGCCGACCCATCAGTGGAGGGCGGTCCTACCGCCGGTCGAGCCGTTCGAGGTACCTCTGCTCGACGGTTCGACGTGGCGGTCTTCCGAGCTCAATGGCAAGGTCACGGTCGTGAACTTCTGGGCCACATGGTGCGGGCCGTGCAAGCGTGAACTGCCCGAGCTTGCCCACCTCTACACCGAGCGGAGTGAGGAGGGCGTACAGGTGCTGGCCGTGAGCACCGATGTTGGGGATGCCGAGCCGGTTCGTGCGATGGCAGACTCATTGGCGCTGCCCTTTGCGGTGGGTCAGGCACCCGAGCTGAGTGAGCGCTTCGGTGTGGGCGCACTGCCTGCCATTCGAGTGCTTGGACCGGATGGCGCCCTGCACTATAGCGCGCGTGGGTTTGGCTCGGGAGCGATGGAAAAGCTTGATCAGGCCATTGATCAGGCTCTCGAAGGGGGGCGCTCGGGTGGGGCCCCAGTGGCGAACGTATGGGGTCCGGCAGCCAGCCAGGTGGTCTTGTCGCAGTTTTTCCCTGTGGCGGGCGCCAAAGGACTCGCTGTAAGCGAGTCTGGAATTGCTGTGGGAGCGATGGGCGCCAGTCCCACCTTCTTTGGCCTCGACGGGGCCTTGGCGGGAGAGGCTTCGGTTGAGGCCTCTCGGGGGCAACCGAGTGCGCGATTGGGATGGCTCGATGGCCTCGTTGGGGCAGATCCGGGCCGCTATCTCGTGCGCAAGTGGGACTCGGATGGATTTTCGGAGTGGCTGCGCACCATACCGGAGCCCATCATCGACCTCGTGACCACCTCTACAGACGTTTGGGTGGCCGGTGCGGAGTCGTTGTACGTGTTCGATTCAGCTGGTGCGTTTCTGCATCAGGAGGCTGTGGCTCTCACCGATCTCGTAGTTTCAGACGACGGTGTGGTGGGTGTGGGGCCTGACGCCGTCATCCGAGGGCGGGTGGTGCGGCCATCGTTGCCGGAGGATCCTCCCGCCGAGCTCGCAACGACAGAGGCAGAAGCACCACTGGTGGTGGAAGGAGAAGACCGCTCGACACCGTCTGCGCCAGCACCGGTCGTGCAGATTGTACAGAACGCTCCGGCCCGGCTGGCGAGTCGGATCTCGTCTCAGGGGGATCTGGCCGGCGACGTGGCCCGGTACATGGTGTCGGGTCGGTTTGGTCCAGGTGGTGAGCGGCGCGTGGCGATCGTTCGGAGCGACGACCAGTTGGTTGTTTTGGATGATGATGGAACAGTACATCTGGTGGCAGAGCTGCGTGGTGGCGGTCCAATGGTCGCCGTGGACACCAACGGGGATGGGGTGGATGCGCTGTTCGTGACCATTCCAGACTACGGAGTCGCGCGGCTCGATTTCCGATCGCCATGAGGGACTCCACTCTGGTGCATTCCCGAGTGGCCGGCGGAACGATACGATGGGCAGGGTGGCCGGCGCCGCCAAGCGAGAAGGACGATAGGCTTCGCCCCAGCCGCCAGTCGATGCACAGATGGCCCTCTGACCACTCACGGGAGACTTCGTGACTTCGAAGACAGAAACTCCGGCCCTCGAGCTCGAGACCGACGATCCGATCGCTGCGCTTGATCACAAGAGCATTGCGGTCCGTGCGGCCGCATGTCGCGATCTCACGAAGATGGGCAGGGTCGAGCACTTGCCACGGCTGGCCCAGTCGGCAGGAACCGACAAGTCGCCCGCAGTACGACTCGGTACCGTGGCCGCGGCCTCCGATATTCTCTCCCGACGCCGCCTTGATGGGCCGGGTGACGCCCTCTCAGAGGCGGAGCGAGGTGCCATCCTTGAGCTGTTCAAGCGGGTGGATCCATCCAAGAATCCGGGCGTGTTTTCGGTCTTCGGCACGCTCGACCTGTCGGCAGGCTTGTCCCGCGTGAGCATCGGTCTGCGCGACCCTCGGCAGGAGGTTCGCAAAGGCGCGGGTGTGGGACTGCTTCGGCTCTGCATTTCGCGATCGCGGCAGGGAGACAGCGCCCTGGAAGCGGCCGTTGTCGAGATGTTGACCGACCGCCGGATGCGGCCGGATGCCATCGCAGAAGTGGCCCTTGTTTGCATGGCATCGGGATTCGAGACTGCGCTGCCGGTGCTGGAGCGGGTCGATCCTGGTGGCGTGCACCAAGAAGTGGTCGACACTGCGATCGACAAGCTCGAGCTCGCGGCGCGTCGCCCGGTTGGGGTGTGGCTCTCCGATGGACGCGATGCCGGAGAGATGCGCGCGCACCCCGTGCGGCCGGCTTCGGTGTTGGTCGTCCGTGCAGAGGCGGCGTTCCAGCGAGATGTGGGGGGAGCATGGAGAGCGGTCGATCTGAGCAGCGGCCTGCGCCGGATGTTCTACCGCCGCGCGGGAACCCCGGCTGCGGGACCTGCGCTCCAGGGCCTCGGACACACCTTCCACCTTACGGCTGACGATGAGCTTCCGGCCTTCGTGGATATGCTCGTGCCTCCCGCCTCGGCAGACTGGCCCAAAGGTGTGCAGCGCTCTGAAGGTGCTGCGAGCCTGTGCGATGCCATTAGTGGGGAGCTTCCAGGGGATCGACGTGCTCGGGCGCTCCTGCTGGCCGACAGTGGAGATTTTGCCGGTGCTGCGGCGGAGCTGGATGAAGCGCTCAGTGCTCGAAAGGCGCCCGAGGACACGCTGTACCTCCTCGGACTCGCACGATCAGCGGCGGGGGACCAGGAAGGTGCTCTCAGCGCTTGGGAAGCTTGTGTGTCCAAGGCGCGGCGGGCAAAGGACTGGTACGTTGTTGCGGCCCGTGAACGGCTCAACGGCTGAGAACGGTCGCGTGCCGTAGGGTCGGGGCGCGGTGAAAGAACCCCATCGGTCTGCGGTCGGGGTAGAGAAATTCTGCACAACGAGCCCGGAGCCCGCGTGGCGCCACACGTTCTCATTACCGGAGCCGCGGGGTTCATCGGCAGCACCTTGTCGGGGCGGCTGCTTGCATCTGGCTACCGGGTCACGGGACTGGATGCGTTTACGGCGCATTACTCCGTGCAGCGCAAGGAGCGGAATGTGGCGGCGCTCACCGAGCACGCGCACTACCGACTCGTGCGAGGCGACATCCGGGATCGAACTGCGCTGGAGCATGCATTCGAGCCATCTCCGCCCGATGTCGTGGTGCATCTCGCGGCCTTGGCAGGGGTGCGCGCCTCGCTCCAGAACCCAGATGCATACACGGACGTGAACGTGACAGGCACGGTGCGTCTGTTGGAGCAGATGCGGGCGCGCGAGCGGACTCGCCTGGTGTTTGCGAGCTCGTCGTCGGTATACGGCGCTCGTCGTGACCCGCCGTTCCGCGAGACCGACAATGTCGACCTCTCGGCGAGTCCGTACGCGGCCACCAAGCGTGCGGGGGAGCTATTGTGTGCGACCTGGCACCACCTCTACGGCATCGAGTCAACCTGTTTGCGGTTTTTCACGGTGTACGGACCGCGCCAGCGGCCCGACATGGCCATCCACAAGTTCGCGCGCCGTATCCGCGCGGGTGAGCCCGTTCCCATGTTTGGCGACGGTGGGTCGGTGAGGGATTATACGTATATCGACGACATCGTGGATGGGCTGGTGGCAGCGATCGAGCGTCCGCTTGGACACCGCATCGTCAACCTGGGCGGCGGCGCACCCGTCTCGCTGCGCGACTTGATCCAAGGTGTGGGGCAAGCGGTTGGTGTGTCGCCCACCATCGAGCGTCTTCCCACCCAAGCGGGTGATGTGCCACTTACGGCGGCCGACATCTCACTCGCGCGCGCGTTGCTCGACTATTCGCCACGCGTCTCGCTCGGGGAAGGGCTTCGTCGGTTTGTGGAGTGGCTCGACTCTGGGCAGGTCTGACCCTGCGCTCGACCGACGGCACGCGGAGCTACTGCCAGGAAACCTCTGGGCTCCAACCTTGGGGACGAATTCGCATCACCACATCATTGTTGGTGAGCGGGAGCAAGACAAACGCCTTGGTGCGGTCGTCGTTCCAGCCGCCACCCGTGGGGCCCATGTCCATGCTGAACGCAAGCGGGGGGCCCGGCAGGTTGAAGGTCATGATGGACTCTGCCGAGATGATCATCTCGGTCATTTCCAACACGCCGTCTTCGATCTGGAAGAAGAACGTGTCGCCATCGGTGGATGGCCGTGTGCCCGCGAGAATGAGCCAAGAGAGTCCACCATCATCCGTGGTGTAGCGGGTGTCTTCGTAGACCAGTCCGGCCTGTTCACCCGTCACGGAACCTCGGGCACGCCATGCGCCTTCCACGCCGTCGTACACGATGGTCCAGCTTTCATCGCGGTTGATGCCACCACAGTCGCTCGACACCACTTGGCGAGCGGTGGCGTCGTTGGTGACGAGCACCGGATTGCTCGCTTCGCCGAAGTCGTTGAACGTGACCAGGTCGACGCCGACGTCGGCGACCATGCGTGCGCCCTGGCTGTCGATGGCGAGGCAGCCGTCGATGCCCTGGATCAGGCGAAGGGCTCCGTCTGTGGTGGAGACCGCAACCACGCGCTCTTTGTGCCGGTTGCCATTGTTGGCTTCTTCGAGCAGCTTCACGGGAATCGGGATGGTGCTCAGGCCCACCACCGGACTGCGGAGGTCGAGCCCACCGGCGATTCCGTCACGGGGGTTCACATCGACCCAGATACCGGTGTTGAGGTCGTAGAGGTCCACGCGGTTGTCATCGATCGGTGCCACAAAGAGATGGTGATACGCCTCCCGCTGGGTGAGGTCGTCTGCTTCTTGTTCGATGACCGCGAGGTCTTGGACCGGGGCGGGGGTCACGACCTCATCGACGGTGCTTTGCTCGGGCAGGGCAAGATCGGGCTCGATGATGTAGACCGCGCTCCGGCGGGCATCGCCCGCGTACAAGACGCCCGAGTCGTCCCAGGTCAGACGCCAGGGCTGGGCTCCGTCGGGGAGTGGGATGCGCCCGATTTCGCTGGCGGTGAGACGGTCCCACACGAGGATGTCGCTCAGGTTGGCTTCGCGATCCCAGGCGCCCACGAGCAGCAGGTCTGAGTCTGGCACCTCGAGGAGCGAGAGCGGCACGCTGCCGAGGTCGTGTTCTACCAAACCGTTGTCGGTGGAGAGCGTGAACTGGTCGCCGGGGGTGGCCGTGCCCTTGATCTCAAAGGTCAGCTCACGCTGGTCGGAGGTCCATGGCCGTCCTGTGAGGGCGGTTCGGCTCTGTCGACCCGAGTTGGTTCCCGACACCGACCAGACAGCGCCGTCGTAGGTGACGGTCCAGTCTTCGGTGGTGGTGAAGCCGTTGCGAACCTCGACCCCCACCATGCGCGCAGTCCCTCCCGAGCCGTCGGCATCGTCGAAGACCGGTGTGGTGACGGTGGCGACAGGGATCTGTGGCTCTCCTTCATCACTCACTCCGATGATGTAGGGGGCCTGGACCAAGAGCGCGTTCGTGTGATCAATCACAAACACGTCGATGGTTTCGTCGCCGGGAGACCACGCGACGACCTGGCCGAGCTGGCGCTCATCGCCCGTGGCCACGCGGCGGGGGGCGAGGAAGGGGGCGGCGACCTGGTCGGAGACGGCGGCGTTGTGGCGGATGTCGAGCGGGACGACCGAGCCGTCGCGGGAGTTGGACACGAAGGCGATGGTGGTCCAGAAGGGGCCGCCCTCATCGGGCTCGAAGATGTCGGAGAAGATGGGACCGTCGAAGGTCGGCCGGAGGGCTGGACCTTGGCCACAGGCCGACAGACCGACCGCCAGTGCGACCAGTCGACCTCGCAGCACAGGGGTCAGTTGTTGGTGATCCATGTGCGTACCTCAAGGT
>CAJWOS010000239.1 GCA_913044235.1 uncultured Pseudomonadota bacterium | reverse complement strand
CCCGGCAGCGCGTGCCCCACAGTGCCGAACTTGAAGCGGTCTGGCCGATTGACGAAGCTCGCTGCACTCGACTCGGTCAGGCCGTAGCCTTCCAAGATGAGGATGTCGGCGGCATGGAAGAACTCAGCGATTTCCCGCGACAGCGGTGCCGATCCCGAGATGAAGAACCGCAGCCGGCCCCCGAACTTCGCCTTGAGCTTTGAGAACACCAACTTGTCGGCCATCGCGTATTTCAGCGCGAGCAGGCCCGAAGGCTGCTGGCCCCGCTGCTTGAGCTGGCTCACGGTGCGTCCGTTTTCGAGTGCCCACTTGAACACGCGGAATTTGAGCTTGCTGCCTTTCGCGTCGGACACAACCTTGTTGAAGACCTTCTCGAAGATGCGGGGCACGGCCGCCACAAATGTGGGGCGGACCTCCGCCAAGTTGGAGACGATGCGGTCGAGCCGCCCATCAATCGCGGTGGGCACCCCAATACGAATGGTGAGGGCCTCGAGGACCTTGCCAAACGAGTGCGACAGCGGAAGCCAGAGAAACTGTTTGTCGGCGGGCGTCATGAACCCGAGGGTGTCCATCGCCTCGGCCTCGGACACCCAGCAGTCGTGCAGCAGCTCCACGCCCTTGGGGTCGCCCGTGGTGCCCGATGTATAGATCAACGTGGCAAGATGATGGGACTCCACTTCGTCGATGCCCGCATGGTACGCCCCCTCGTGTGCCTCATCCCACTTTCGTCCGAGCTCTTCGAGCTCTTTGAGAGAAATCGACCAGCCGCCATGTCCACTCCGCCCGGTGATGTTGATCACCTTCATGACCTCAGGACACCGCTCGCGGATGGAGACCATCTTCTCCATCTGGACGTCGTCTTCCACAAAGACCACCCGCGTGCGGGAGTCGTTGACGATGTACTCGACCTGGTCGGCGGTACTCGATGGATAAATCGTGGTGGTGGCGGCCCGCGCACAACTGATCCCCAGATCCACAATCACCCACTCCACCCGCGTGGAGCACAGAATGGCAGCGCGTTGCTCCAGCTCGATCCCCAAGCTGCGGAGGCCACAGGCGATGGCCCGCACACGCTCACCCACATCGCGCCACTGCATCGACTGCCAGGAGTCCTTGGCGTCGGGGTAGGTGAAGGCTTCGGTGTCGGGAGTCGACGACACCCGATGCAGGAACATCTCCGGAAACGACTTGAACGACGCTGCGGTCACGGGCACTCCAAACATCAGGACGCGCGACACTATCCCGCGCAGGCCGCCGATTCTAACGATTGCCACAAGAGCGGCAACGCCTTGCCTCCCACGGATGGGCTCCCATGACCACTGCAGCCCTCATACGACTCGGTCGATGGCTCTCAGAGGTCCCCTCGCTACCAGATGAACATGCCGATGTAGCAGTGGTTTTGGGAGGACACCCGCGTGTGCGGGTTCCGGCGGCGGTCGACCTCTTGAATTCGGGCGTCGCTCCACAGATCGTGCTCGTGGGAGGCCAGCTTGTTCGTGGGCGACCGGCCGAAGTCTGGCGGGGAGAAGAATGGGCCGACCGACTTGGGGTCCCCACCACCAAGCGGATGAGTCTCGAGCGCGAAGCCCTCGGAACGGTCGAGGAAGCCCACACGGTCCAAGCAGCCGCTGCGCAGCATGGCTGGAAGCGAGTCGTGGTGGTCACCTCGCCCTACCACTGCCGTCGCGCTCTGCAGGTGTTCGAGTCAGTCCTCGACCAGGCAGACCAGCAGGTCTGGGTGCATCCCACGCCCTACGATACGTGGACGCCCGCGGCATGGCCTCACGACCCACGCCTGCGACGACTCGTGGGCCGAGAATTGTTGAAGATGGCCGTGTGGCGGACTGGCCTGCGCCGTCTCGTGCGACCCGGTCGGTAGCCCGCCGACTCAGAGCGAGGTGACGCTCTGGCTGGGCACATCGATCAGCGCGAAATTTACGTATTGGTTGTCGTCGGAGATGGCCTTCACTCCAGTCCACACCAGGTCCCCCGAGAGGTAGATGTTGACCGTGACCGAGTTGGCTCCGTAGAAGTCGGGCGTAGAGCCATAGTAGTCATGCACCACCACCGTGTAGGTGGCCTGCTCGGGCTCCTGGATGTTGATGTTTTCCGGCCCGGTGCCCGGAATGTCGTCGATGTCGAGCGATGGGTTGTCTTCCACTCCAGCCTCGCCCCACTCCAGGCCCCGCCCCACACAGTTTGCGTAGTAGCAGTCATCGCCCGACAGCAGCGACCCGCCTGGGCCGAGCAGGTGCAGGTCCATGTCGTCTTGCGGGACGTCCCAGTACATTTCCACCCAAAGGTCTTGGGAGGGAACCGCTTCGACCGCCGCGTAACAGGGGTCGGAGTGCTCACCGCTGTCGTTCGTGACCACCAGCTCTGCGAGGTACTCGCCCACAAGGTCTGGAACCATCCCGGTCCGGTCCGACCCGGTGCCGCTGGGCATCGCCACCGCCGAGCCCGCGGGCTTTGCGATCAGAGCCCACTCCCACCCCACGATTTCTCCGCCGCTGGGGTCGTAGGAGTCCGAGCCGATGAAGCTGACTTCGTCGTACAGCGCATACGGCTCTTCGGGTGTTGCGCTGCAGATCGCGACCGGCTTTTCGATGGAGGTGGCGGTGAGGTCCGCCTTCGAAGAGCCCGCGGGCGTGTTGCTCTCTGCCCAGATCTCGCCCGCGTAGTTGCTCTCGAAGCTCGGCGAAAAAGTGATTTCTACGGGGTGCCGGTCGCCCGGAGCCAGCGAGAGTGCGGGCACCGACTCGGACGAAAAGCCCTCTCCGAGCACCGCCACCATCGACACATCGAGAACATCGCCCCCGCCATTCACAATGTCGACAGTCCCGGTCAGGGTGTCGCCGACCGACGCGTAGCCCAGGTCGAGCACAGGGGGGTCGAACTGCAGCAGCGGAATCAGGCCCACGCCGTACAAGTGCACCACCGCTTCGGGCGTGGATGGGTCGTTGCTGAGGATAAAGATGTCACCGGAATCTTGTGTATTGGTCGGCGAGTAGGCCACCTCGATCTCTGCGGTCTCACCCGGCGCAAGCAGCTCATTGACCGGTGCACTCAGGATGGTGAACGCATCCGGCCCTGCGAGTCGGATGTCGCCCAGCTCCAGGGAAACATCACCGACGCTTTCGATGGTGACAGTCTCTACGCCCGTCTCACCGCGGCTCAGACCGCCGAAATCCAGCGCACTCGGAGACACGCTGATGCGCGCCTGGTCGCCCGCACCAGACTCGACCTTGCCAATCTTGTAGTCCTGTTCCGTACATCCGTGGACGCCGAGGCCCAGGATTGCCAAGATGCCGCAGTGGGCCAGACGGGTCTTCATGAAACTGTCTCCTGCGCGTGCGACGCGGCCGAAAACCGCGGTACGTCAACGTGGCATGCCAGGACGCCACCGTCCAGCGCACGTAACGCGATGCAATTTGATCAAAATTCTGGTCGAAACCAAGCCCACAACATGCGACACCCATCGCCCATCCTTCGCTCGAAAGGCATCCCATCCCGAGACTTCCGAGCTTGTCGCCACGTCTGGAGCCTGAGTGGCCTCCCCTCCCCCAAAACAACCCTCGCCGCCGTTGGTGCAACCAGCCGGCACTGCTTGGCACGAAACCCGCGCGCTGGGACAGCTGGCATGGCCCATCGTGGTGGGCCAAGTGGGAATGGTCACCATGGGCCTGGTCGACGTCGCGGTCTGTGGTCACGAAGGAGCTGACATCCTCGCCGCGGTGGGTGCCGGACGCATCTTTTCGTTCGGCGTCGTGCTGTTCGGCCTCGGTGCACTCCGCGGCTTGGAGCCACTCTTTGCACAAGCCTGGGGTGCCGGGGAACACCAGCAGCTGCCCACGGCGCTGGCCCGATGCCTTGCGTTCGCGTTCGCGGTGTCTGTGCCGATCGCGTTGCTGCACCTGCTCTGTGGTCCCGCTCTGACCTTGCTCCAGCAGCCTCCTGAGATCATCCCCGCAGCCCATGAATATGCATCCATTCGGGCCGTAGGCGTGCCCGCGGCATTTGGCTTCAGTGCCATGGCAGTCTGGCTGCAGGGACAGGGACGCGTTCGAGCCCCAATGCTTGTGGTGATGATCGGCAACGTGATCAACCTGATCCTCGACCTGATCCTCATCCGCGGCGTCGAGCTCGGCGCAGGGTGGTCCATTCCCGCGTTCGGTGCTTCGGGCTGTGCATGGGCCAGCAACGCAGTCGAATTTTCGTGGTTGCTATTGCTCGGCTGGATTTGTCGCGACGCCCTGCGCGACGCCCTGCGGACCCCACGCCGCGCACTGTGGAGTGCTTCGGCATGGCAGACAATGTGTAGCCTCGGCCTACCCGTGGGGGTCCAGACCAGCCTGGAGGTCTGGGCCTTCAACGTCACGGGATTGATGGTGGGGATGCTCGGCGCAGCCGCACTCGGCGCCCATGTCATCGCAATGCAGATCATCTCGTTCACCTTCATGGTGCCCTTCGGAATCGGTGCTGCAGCCAGCGCACGCGTGGGCAACCTCGTGGGTGCTGGACATCCCTGGCGTCGCACGGGTCTCATCGCGGTGGCCATGGGCACCGCATGGATGGCTGCTTCCGCCCTGCTGCTCCTGGTGCTTGGAGAGACCGTCTGCCGCCTCTTCACCACGGAATCTAAGGTGCTGGCGGTGGTGCTCACCCTGCTCCCGGTCGCCGCCGTGTTCCAGGTTGCAGACGGCGTCCAGGCGGTCGCCTTCGGCGTGCTTCGTGGTGCGGGAGATACCCGAGTTCCCGCGATGATGAATGTGGTGGCCTACTGGCTGGTGGGACTCCCCGTAGGCTGGTGGGTGGGATTGATGGTCACCAAGGAACCCTGGGGCGTCTGGAGCGGTCTTGTGGTCGGGCTCGTGCTGGTCGCAAGCCTGATGATGGGTCGACTGTGGCTGGTCTCAGGCAGGCAGACCCTGCGGGTGACCTCAGCCGCACCGCCCCCGTGAGGCCCACGCGTCCGGTCACGCCCCGGTGATGAACCGATCCAGCGGCATCACGCAGAACCCCCAGGCACTCGCCTCCGACCACCGGATGCGGAAAACGTCGAGGCCACGGTTGGAAGCAGCGGTGTCAAGCGTGTAGCCACAGCCTGTGTAGCCAGGCTTGTGGTGGCCGAGCGGCTTCGCATCCGACTCGCCACAGACGGCCACGCCGTAGCTGTCGGCGCCGTCGGTTCCCTCAGCGATAGGCCGACAGAGCCAGTCCGCTTGCACATCGAAGACGGTCACCTTGTAGTCAAAGCGAGACGCAAAGCCGCCGCTGCGAGGGGCCATTCCGAGTCCTTGGATCAGCCGAGTCTCGTCGGCACCATTCTCCCGGATCCAAGCCCGGAGGTCGGTCACCCGAACCACTTCGATGACCTTCCCGGAGGGGACCCGCCGGGTGCGCCGACTGATCCAAGCTACCTGCGTAGAGGACGGCACGGCGGCTGGTTCCTTGCAGGCCTGGGCATGAGCCTCTGGCGTGAAGGCGAGAAGGGAGGCAAATAGCAGGGAAAGGGACATGGTGGGACCGGGGGCGGGGGGAGCGGCACGGGAGACATGCCGGCGGAGAAGGAAGGGAGGAGTCAGACCGTACCTGCACCACGACGGTGAAGGTCGGCAGCGAGCGCCTGGAAGCCCGCCGAGCCCACCATCGAGAGTGGCGGCAAGGGGGTTCGGTCGAGCCAGTGCCGCTCGCGGAGCGCATCGAGCCGACGGACCGCCGTGCGGGCCTGCGCATGGTGCCCGGGGTCGGACTCCTGCAGACGGATCAGGACTTCCCAGGACTCGATGGACAGGGTGAGATCGGGCTCGAAGGAGCGGCCGATGCAGAACAGATCCACCGACGCTCGCGAAGCGCGGTCGAGCACCTCAGCCATGCGCCATCGACCGCGCACAGCCTTCATCTCCAGGTCGTCGGAGATCACCACCCCGTCGTAGCCAAGGTCTTCGCGAAGGAGTCGGTGCAGCACCTTACGGGACATGGTGGCTGGATACTGATCGTCGAGCGCGGGAAACAGCACGTGGCTGGTCATCACCATGCCGATGCCGGCTTCCACGGCCGTCCGAAACGGAATGAGCTCCACGTTCTGGATGTCGTAGAGGTCTTTGTCCACGACCGGCAGCGCTTTGTGCGAGTCGACATCGGTGTCGCCATGGCCCGGAAAGTGCTTCACACAGGCGATGATGCCGTGCGCTTCCAGCCCGCGGGCAAAGGCCACCACCTGGTGCGACACCTTGTCCGGGTCGCGTCCAAAGGAGCGGTCCCCGATGACCGGATTCCGCGGGTTGCTGTCCACGTCGGCCACGGGCGCGAAATTCAGGTTGAAGCCCATCGCCCGGAGCTCGGTCGCCATGGCGCTTGCCACCTGTTGTGTCGTGGGCAGATGGTCGAGGTTCCCAACGGTTCGCATCGCCGGCCAGCGGATGCTTTTGACCCGAAGCACCCGACCGCCCTCCTGGTCGACTGAGAGCAGGGGCGGGTTCCGATCGGGCAGCAGCGACCAAAGCTCCCGGTTGAGCTCCAGTACCTGTGCGGGCTCCACCACGTTGCGCGCAAAGAGGATGAATCCACCGGGGCGGATCTCGCGGATGGTCCGTCGCTCATCCGCGGTGAGAGCCGGACCGCCAATCCCCATCAGGATTCTCTGCCCCGCCCGTCTCTTGTGGTCTGCGAGTGTGGTCTCGTCGCCTTGGGCCCGACGCCCGTGTGCCGATGGAGCCATGCTCAAATCCTCGGTGCGGACCGGGGATGCACAAGCCGTTGGATGGCTCCCCTCCCACACACGTCTGGATGAATGAAAACAGGGCGTTCGAGCACGCTTTCACAGGTGGAAACAGGGACGTTGGATGAACGGCATCGGGTCGACATGCCGCCCCCGTAACGTCTGAGAGATCCGGGCTCACCCCGAACCCTTTCCCCACGCTTTCCAAGCTCGATTTGACCATACAAGACTCAGATGACCGATATGACGCCCCCACCCGACGACAAACAGGGATACGCACTCGTCGAACCCGCCCATCGGAGTCGAGCTTCATGCAGTCCACAGCGCTCACGCAGTACCGTTCCACCTACGTGACCAAGAAGGCGTTCTTCAACTTCCTTGGCAACGCGTTTCGGCTCTACAGCCCCGACGGCAGCCTCGCCTTCTTCGTCAAGCAGAAAGCGTTCAAGCTCAAGGAACAGATCACGGTGTTCGCAGACGAGGGCCAGCAAGACGCAATGCTTGGAATCCAGGCTCGCTCTGTGCTGGATTTTTCGGCAGTCTATGACATCACGGATGCCAAGTCTCAAGAAAAGGTCGGCGCCCTCCAGCGTCAGGGTGTGAAATCACTCTTCCGCGACGAGTGGTCGATTCTCGATGCACAAGACAACGTCCTGGGAAGCGTCAAGGAAGACTCTGGGCTCCTGGCACTGATTCGACGGTTCCTCGTGCAGATCATCCCGCAGACCTTCCGCGTCCAAGTCGAAGGCCATGAAGTCGCCCTGATCAAGCAGCGATTCAACCCGTTTCAGCTCGGCTATGACGTGGACTTTTCCAACGCCGAAGGCAAGCTCGATCCGCGCATGTACGTAGCCATTGTGGTGCTTCTTCTCGCCATCGAGGGTCGACAGAACTGACGCTTTGAACGGAGCTTCACGGTTTTGTTGCATCTGTTGGGGTACATCTGGAAGAGCCAGCAGAGATGCAGTCGCGTCTCTGAACGCCGCTTCGGCGAGCCCAAACACCCGGTCGGAGCCTCCATGAGGTCGCGAAAACACCTGCGCCACACCCTGTCCGCACTGACCGGCGCGCTCGTTCTGGTCACCATCCTCGCCTGTGGCGGGGGCGGTGGAGACAACCCCTGGGCGCAAGACGGCTCGGATTGGGACACGAAGGATGACTCGGAAGATGGCGGCCCCGACCGGCGGGTTCTGGTCGAGAGTGCCAGCGTCGAGCCCGGTTCGGTCGCCGACCACCTGATGACCTCGGGCACTCTGGAAGGAGAGTTCCAAGCAGATCTCTTTCCCGAAGCCACAGGCGTCGTGAGCCGCATCCAAGTGGAAGAAGGCGAGCTCGTGCGCGCGGGCCAGACGCTCGCCATCATCTCGAACCCCTCTCTGGACGCCGGCGCAGAGCGCGCATCGGTCGACGTTGCGAAAGCCAAGCGTGGTGTGGATGAGGCCGAGCGCCTCCACACGAGCGGTGCCATCAGCGACAAGGAACTGCAAGACGCACGCGACGTCCTTGCGATGTCCCAGGCCTCCTACAGCGAAGCCACACGGTCGCGTGGATTCACCAGCATCGACTCGCCCATCGCCGGCACGGTTTCGGTTCGGGAGATCCGCGTAGGAGAGCTGGCCAACAGCGGCCGACGCGCCTTCCAGGTGGTCGACCTCTCCAAGCTCCGAGTGGTTGTGCAGCTTCCCGAGCGCGACCTGGCGCGCATCTCGGTTGGCCAGACCGCTCTACTCACAGGTGCCTACGACGATGACCTCCAAGTGGACGGGTCGATCAGTCGCATCTCGCCGGTGGTTGACCCCACCACTGGAACCGTCAAGGTCACGGTTGACGTGGCCCCTGGACAGACGATCATTCGCCCAGGTCAGTACGTCAAAGTTCGCATCGAGGTCGACCGACATGCCGATGTACTCACCATTCCCAGACGCGCACTCGCTTGGGACGATGGCGAGCCCGTGGCGTGGAAGATCGTAGACAAGCCTTCGGACACAGACGCAAACGACGCGTCAGATCCAGACACCAACGAAGATCGCTCCAAGGGCTTCTTCGCTCGCTGGTTCGAAACGCGGCAGGAACGGGTCGAAGCAACCGTCGAAAACGATCCATGGGAAGGGATTCCCCGCCGTGGCGTCGAAAAGATTCGACTGGAGATCGGATTCACCGACACCAAGCGCGTAGAGATCATCGGTGGACTGGAGCAAGGCGAGCTGGTGGTGCAGGTCGGCAGCGGGGGATTGCGGGCCGAGACACTCGTAAAGCTGCCCGGAGATCCGGATCCCGAGGTCGAGACCGCTTCGGACGTCGACGAGCCGGAGCAGGACAAAGCCTCTTCCAAGTCGTCTGACGGAGCAAAGGGGTGAGCATCGTTCGCCTGGTCGTTGAGCGGCCGGTCGCGACCTGGATGCTCGCCATCGCTGCCGCGGTGTTCGGGATGGTCAGCTACCAGCGCCTGCCGCTCAACCTGATGCCAGATCTGTCGTACCCGTCCATCACGGTGCGGACCGAGGTGGAAGGCTATGCACCCCAAGAGGTCGAGACCCAGGTCAGTCGACCGATCGAAGAAGCCCTGGCCACCGTTCCGGGCCTCTCGGAGCTGGAGAGCCGCTCCCGAGCGGGCGTTTCCGATGTGGTCCTGGAGTTCGCCTGGGGGGCCGACATCGATGATGCAGCGCAGGCCATCCGCGAGCGCATCCAGACCACCCCGCTCCCACAGGATGCCGCACGCCCCCTCATCCTCCGCTACGACCCCTCCCAGGAGCCGATCCTGCGCATCGGGCTCTCGGTGGACTCGGCCAAAGCATCCGACCTCACCGGAGAATCCGCTCTGTTCATGCTGCGAGAGGTCGCAGAGCGCGAGCTCAAGCGTGACCTCGAAGCCATGGACGGCGTCGCAGCCGTGCGGGTGCGCGGGGGGCTTGAGCGCGAGATCCGAATCGAGGCCCGCCAGGACTGGATGGCAGCCCGTGGCGTCACCATCGACCAGATCGTCAACACCCTGGGCTCCGAGAATGTGAACCTCCCTGGAGGGGCCATTCGCGACGGCAACCAGGAGTACCTCGTACGAACCCTGAACGAGGTCCGCACCGTCGAAGAGATCGAGCGGCTCGAAGTTCGTGCGGGTACCGGCTCGCGGGTGCCCATCGCCGAAGTCGCCACGGTTCGAGAGGCGCCGAAAGATCGCGAAGTGGTCAGCCGGCTCGACGGGCAAGACTCCGTGGAGCTTGAGGTCTTCAAGGCTGCCGACGCCAACATCGTGCGGGTCGCGGAGCAGCTGGTGGTTGCGCTCGAAGGACGCAAGCTCGGGCCGCCCGGTATGACATCGAAGGGTCTCAAAGACCGCCTCCCCGAAAATGTTCAGCTTGTGATTCTCGAAAACCAGGCGCGCTTCATCGAAGCCAGCATCGCCAACCTCCGAAGCACGGCATTCATTGGCGCGTTTCTGGCGGTGGCGGTCCTGTTCGCCTTCCTCAAAGATTTCCGTGCCACCGCCATCATCGCTGCGGCCATTCCTCTCTCCATCGTGGCCACCTTCGCACCGATGTACATCGGCGGCGTTTCCCTCAATCTGATGTCCCTCGGAGGCCTGGCGCTCGGCATCGGCATGCTCGTCGACAACGCGGTCGTCGTTCACGATCTCGAACGCTTCGGTGAGCTCGCAAAGCGCGCGATCCACCGCCAGCTGCTGCCCGTCCGGCAGTCGCACCACCGTCCGATCGTGCAGGCTCACGCTGCTGGGAGTCGAGTCGCCGGGAGAGCCCAGGACAGTCG
>CAJWOS010000238.1 GCA_913044235.1 uncultured Pseudomonadota bacterium | reverse complement strand
CTCCCTGATGGGCGCCGCGCTCGCCGAACGCGCGGGTCGCCACGTGTCGGCTGCCGGAGACACCGACGGAGACGGCGTGCCCGATCTGCTCATCGGCGCCGATCTGTCGAGCGTCACAGCATCGGTATCGGGCGCCGCCTATGTGGTCTCTGGAGCCGCAAGCGGAGCGCTCACACTGCCGGCCGGTGGTGGGGCCCGCTACGGAACCGCCGCCGGCGACTGGGCGGGCAACGCGGTGGGCGGCGGTGGGGATGTCGACCGCGATGGACTCGCCGACGTGATCGTGGGCGCGCCCAACACCGACGAGCGAGGTGCCAACGCCGGCTCTGCCTACGTGCTCACCGGCCCCATCACGGGGGCGGGGCTGCTCGACGACGCGACCGCCCACCTGCTCGGCGTGGACGCAGGCGATGCTGCCGGTATTGCGGTGTCGCTCGCTGGCGATCTCACAGGAGACGGCACCGCCGATGCCGTCGTCGGCGCATACTACGCGTCGATCGGCGGGAGCTATGCCGGCGCAGCCTATGTGGTGGCAGGTCCTGTCACCGGAACGGTCGGACTGGAGTCTGCAGACGCCACGGTACACGGAACCTCATCGGTCCAGTTCCTGGGTGCCACGGTCCACTCGGGAACCGACTTCGATGGCGATGGCATCGATGAACTACTGATCGGCGCGCCATCCTACGCGGGCAGCGGAGTGCGTTCCGGCGGCGCTTGCATCGCGTATGGCCCCCTGTCGGGCACCTCTACCCTCGCCAGCGCAGACTGCTTGTCTGGAGACGCCGTCAGTGATGGATTTGGGCAGGCAGCCGTTGGACTCGGAGACCTGAACGGCGACGGCCACGCCGACCTGGGCGTGGGCGCCTATGGCGTGGATGACGGCGGCTCGAGCGCCGGTGCGGTCTACGCCTTCTTCGGACCCATCACGGCCGGCACGGCAGCGGCCGATGCACCGCTCCAGCTCGTGGGCGCCGCCGCGTACGACATCCTAGGCGTCTATCTGCCCGGCGCGGGCGACGTGGACGGCGACGGCTTCAGCGACCTCGCAGCTGGCGCGGCCAACTACGACGGCGGTGGGAGCAACGCCGGGGGCGTGTTTGTGGTGCTCGGCCCGGCCACAGGCACCGTGGCATGCACCGACGCCGACCTCATCATCGAGGGAACCACCGGTGAGAAGGCTGGATATACCGCGGCTTTTGTGGGTGACACCGACGGCGACGGCACCGACGACCTCCTCGTGGGAGCCCTCGATGCCAATCTCGGTGGCCAGACGGAGGGAGCCGCCTACCTCTTCGTCGGCGGGCGCCCCTGAAAGAGGCCCCTCCGCTCGGCTTCACAGACAGAGCACGCCCATCGCCCATGCCTCAAGCGAGCCGGTGTCGCCGGTCGCCTCGTCGCGAATCCGCAACGCCCAGGTGCCGGTCGCATCGGTGTCGAGGAAGGCCTGCAACGGGTCCGCCGACTCAAGCGAGCCGCCCGAGATGCCGTAGGAGCCGATGATGTCGTTTGCACCACCGCCAGTACGCTCATGGAGAACCACCTCCTCGCCCGCCGGGTTGACGAGGGAGACCACCAGGTCTCCGCGCCAGGTGTGGCGGATGTCCACCTCCACGAGCAGGTCGCCCACGACCGAACACCGCTCCAGCGCCACCGTGCTCACGGTCGTGCGACCATCTTCAATGGCGAGTCCACCCTGCCCCACACCGGTGACCACATAGGACTCGTCTGCCGGCGTGTCGTCTGGCGCATCGTCGGCGGGCGGTTCATCCGAGGGAGCATCGCCGCCCCCAACGCCCGCAGCCAACCGCACGGCCGCTTCGATGTCGAGCTCGCCCCACCCGCTGCTGGTGTCGAAACCAGGTTGGCCGATGTCGCGGGCGGAGGTGGTGAGAAGGTCGCGAATGCCCTCCGGATCGTTGCCCACCATCTCCACGAGAATCGCGGCCGCACCGGCCACATGGGGAGCCGCCATCGAGGTGCCTTCATAGAAGCGGTAGGTGAGGTTGCCGTACTCGTTGGTTTCCTGCAACACCCCATCCACGTAGCCATCTCCCGTGGCATCAGCGCCGAGGTCGCCGCCAGGGGCCACGAGGTCGAGTTCCGGGCCTTCATTGGAGTAGCGAGTGACCTCACCTCGAGCATCGGTCGCACCCACTGCGATGACCGTCTCGAAGCCGGCGGGGTAGTCCACCCGGCCCCAGCCCGCGTTGCCACTGGCAGCCACCACCACCACGCCGCTGCGCTCGGCGTACAACACCGCGTTGTAAATGAGACGCGTTGCGCCCCCCGAGCCGAGCGAGAGGTTGATCACGTCGGCGCCCTGGTCAACGGCATACACGATTGCGTCGGCCACATCGGTCATGGTGCCGCCATTCATCCCGAGCGCACGCACGGGAAGGATGCTGGCTTCTGGCGCGACCCCTGCTCCGCCCACGCCATTGTTGGTGGCTTGTGCGATGGTGCCAGCCACATGGGTGCCGTGCCCTTCGTAGTCATCCGCGTTGGTGTCCCGCTCCACGAAGTCGTAGCCTTGTAGCAAGCGGTCGAACCCGTCACGACCGTTTGTGACCCCAGTGTCTACCACGGCGACCATGACTCCTTCACCGGTGCCGTAGTCCCACGCATCCGGTACCCCCACAGCAGACATGTGCCACTGGTAGACGAAGTACGGGTCGTTCGGTGGCCGGGCGGAAGGCATCACCCACCGCTCTGGCTCCACATCCACCACACCGCCATCTACTGCCGCGGCAGCATAGACCGTGTCCCAGTCATCAGAGCTCGTGAGCCGCCATGCGGCACCAAACTCCGCCGACTCAAGCCCGGACTCCCAGGCTGGCACCACCTCGGCATCCGTGAGGGATGCGGCGACCGCATCGGGGGGCGACCCATCTTCGGTGTAGACCAGGTAGGTACCCTCGAGGACGTCGAGCCCAGCGTCGGGGACAAGGACTGGGTCCTTTTCGAGGTCGAGCAGGTGGGTGGCGGAACACCCCGAGAGGCCGAGCGCGCACAGAACGGGAACCAGTCGACTCTGAACCATTGTCTTCTCCATCTACACTCAGACCGGCAGCATTCAACCGGTCAGGGGCTGTACTCATCCTTCAGCGCGTCGCTCACGTTTGAGTGACGTGCACATGCTCCCCCAGAAATGCCCAGGGTCAAGTACATAGTTCGAAAGTGTTTCGTCAACAGATTGCCATGAATCTGGGGCTTCTCGGCATCGCGAACCGCGAGAGTTCCGATCCTTCGCAGGCCTTCGTATATTTTATCGCACAACAGTTGTTTGGTTTCTTGATTCGCACGCCCCTCCTGTTCACCCCCTGACCACCCCGCACATCGTCGATTCAAAGTCCGCTATTGAAGGCAATCATCATCAAATGAGTGGCGCATAAAAAAGTATGCACACGTTTTTGCACTTTCATGCGCCACCCCAAGAAAGCGTCGCGCAAATGCTCGATCGCCCTTGTCGGCGCTTGCCGCGCAAAGCGCCATGGCGATACCGAGCCCTCTCCCTCGCATCGGTCCACGCCATGGTTCCAGTCTCCTCCCGTCCTTCTGTCCTATGGCTTGCCAGCGCACTGGTGGCATATGCCAGCGCACTGGTGGCATGTGCCGGTCCCGCCGAAAAAGCACCTGTCGCTTCCGAAGCGACCGATTCCGCCAGCCCGCTCGCACCCTGGAGCCCCCTGACCGCCATCGCGAGCTGCAGTCCCACTGCCGCAAATACCTGCGACCTCCCCACAGTCGCTGCCGGCACCTGGACCGCCTACCGCAAGGATGCCTCCTTCCCCGATGCCATCTATAACGAGTACACCGACTCGCCTTCTGACGGCGGGCGAGTACACGTGCTTGCCACCGCCGCCGCGAGCGGCACGCTCACCACAGTCACCATCGACGGGATCGACATCCACACGATCGATACCCCCACAGCGGAGGAGCCACCGCCCCTGGACTGGGCCCACGTCTGGCCCATCGAAGTGGTCGCAGGCCAACCGATCTGGGTCTCTTTCCACAGTCGGTCATCACGCTGGGACCGCGCTCACACCGCGCGGCTCGTGGTCGAAACCAACAGCGGTACGGCCGTCGACACCGACTTCACCGTGGCCGAGTCCCCACTCCAGCTCACATCCGTGACCACTGCACAAGGCGGCGCCACTCGCGTGCTGTTCCTGCGCAATGACGGCACCGCCCCCCTCACCCTCGACCGCATCCTGCTCGACGGAATCGACGCCACCGATGCGGCCTGCATCGCCACCCCCACCCTCGAGCCCGGTGCCGTCGCCCGCGTCACCGTTCCGCTATGCACAGCCGCGTCTCCTGGAAGCCTTTGGTCCGCCATCGTCACCACCACTGAAGGAATGGCGGCTGTGGCCGGTGGTCGGATGATCCCCGAGTCCTTCCCCATCGAGGCCTGGAACAACACCACCGAGTGCCCCTGGCCGGGTGGAAATGATGCCAACGCGGAAGCGATGTCTGCCATGGGAATCGACACGCACTACCTGCATGGCGGCGTGTGCAACGACGACGCCTGCAACTGTGACGAGCAGACCCTCATCGAGACGATCTATGGTGCAAGCGACTCGCTTCGGACCCTGGTCACTCGGGGTGTTGCACGTGACCTCCCCGACACCCTCTCCACCACTGGCATCGCCGCCTTCTCTACCGGAGACGAGAGCGACGGCGAGCTGTTCGAGGAAGATCCCGAGAGCCCAGACTTCGGCGCCCCCAAGCCCGCCATCGGTGCCCGCGAGTCCCGCATCTTGTGGGAGCGCTTTCCCGAGGTCCCCACCTTCAACGGTGGCATGACCAACGGCCACATCGGTACCTTCGCCGGGATGGCCGATATCCAGGGTATGGATGTCTACATCGGCGCCTGCGCCCCCCACATCACCCAGTGGGGAGAGCACCCGCCCGTGCGCATGCCCTTCGACTACCTGCGCAACGCACGCAACAATCACATGCCTCTGCCCACCTGGCTCTACACGCAAGGACTCAGCCCGGCATGGGGCGACCAGCCTGTGGCCAGCGAAGTCACAGTCCAGGCCTTCCAAGCCATCGCCGCCGGTGCGAAGGGCTTGATGTGGTTCCAAGCCAACCTGGAGCGGGGTGCAGAGCATCCAGGCGCCCGTGATGCCATCTCGGCAGCCAATCGGATGGTGGGCGCATTGCGAGAAGAGCTCCGGATCGCCGATCCAACGGGCGCGGCAGGCACAAGCATGCATCGTGACACCACGAGCGCCGGCAGCCAAAGCACCGTGCTGGTGGAGCAACTCCGCAGTGCGCGCGCCCTCCATGTGATCGCGATTCAGCTGGAGACGGATGTGGCACCCACCGATCTCGAGTGCATCGGTTCCGCAGTGCCTCACGTCTTCGCCACCACACAGACCGATCTCTGGACCCGAGTCCCCGCCGACATGGCGGTGTCGGAAGTGTTCGAGCTCACCCCCGATGGACCGGTGGACATCGCGGTGGACGCCCTCGGTCGCCTGGACCGCGAGGTGCACTGGCAGGAAGTGGGGCTCGACAACACCACACCCGTTCGGTGGTGGGTACTCACCGATGATCCCACCCTCCGCACCGAGCTGTCGGCCGCACTGTCCGGCCGCTGAGTCGCCGGGGCCCCCAACGCCCGACCCTGCAGGCAGTGGACTGCGTACTACAGCGTTTGGTCGTGCCCGCTCCGTTGAACCGACCCACGCAAACGACCGCTGCTGGGATGGGGTGGACCGAAGACACACGACTTGTGGTTCTCACAATCTTTCGGATGTCCGATCCCACCTTCCGGAAGAACGCATACAATACCGGTTCCTCAGTCTCGCAGTGAACCAGGCATGCCCGATCCCAATGTGCCCGCCGAGCAGCCGAACAGCGGCGAAGACGACCATGGGTATGCCTACGACCCGGCGACCCACGCCTTTGATGGCACTGGAACCCTCGCAGACGATGGGGTGCACACCGGCACCGCTGCCACGTACGACCCAGAGCCCACCACTCGCGCGGCCAAGCCATCGCTGAGCGCCCACCAAAACCTCGGACGCTACACCGTGCTCGAGCTGCTGGGCAGCGGGGGAATGGGCGAGGTCTGGCGGGTCTGGGATCCATCGCTTCGCCGCGAGGTGGCCCTCAAGATCATGACGCGTGGCCGCTCCCAGCCCTCCCGGCGACTGGCGCGGTTCGTGGCGGAAGCGCAGGCGACCGCACAGCTGCAGCATCCAGGCGTGGTGCCCGTCTACGACCACGGGCAGCTCCCCGACGGGCGCCCGTACTACACGATGAAGGTGATCGAGGGGCGCACCCTCGCCGAGATCGTGCCGGGCCTCCAGGCGAAGAGCACCCCTGAGCACTGGGGCCAGACCGCTGACGGTCTGACCATCATCGACCTCGTCAGTGCCCTCCACGATGTGTCTGAAGCCCTCGCATACGCACACGAGCGCGGCGTGATCCATCGCGACATCAAGCCCGCCAACATCCTCATCGGACACTACGGCGAGGTGTTGCTCGTGGACTGGGGCCTCGTCAAGATCCTTGGCGAGAGCACCGAGCCTACCGACGCTGGACCGGTCCAGACCGACCAGTCGCTGCAGCCCGACCTCGCCACACGCTTCGGCGCGGTCGCAGGCACCGTGGGCTTCATGCCGCCCGAGCAGGCAAATGGACAGACCGATCGCATCGGCCCCGCCAGCGATGTGTATGCCCTTGGCGCTGCACTCTGGTACGTCTTGACCGGTCTGATTCCCCGGAAGCTCGACACCCTCGCAGCCCGACTCCACGCGCTCCCCCGAGTCGACGGGGCGCTGCGAGACATCTGCCTGCGCGCAATGGCAACCGACCCGGACGACCGACCGCAGAGTGCGGGCCGGTGGTCTGAGCAGCTCGGGCGGTGGCTTCGGGGCGCCCGAGCCCAGGCGCAGGCCGCCGCCAGTGCCCAGCGCGCTGAGCTCGCCATCCTGGCACTTCCGCTCGAGCAGCAGCGCCAGGTCCGCATCTGGTGTCTCCGCATCGTCGATCCGGAGGGTCGAGTGAGCTCGCTCCCCGTGCACGAAAGCCAGCGTGCTTCGGTGCAGCCTCTGTTGGACACCGGCCTGTTCAAGCAGGAGCAGGGTGGCCTGACTTTCGCGGACCCAACGCTGCCCGACACCTGGTCACGCCTCAAGACCTGGATGATCGACCACGCCGAGCAGCACCTCCAGCTTCATGCCCTCGCCTCGGCAACGCGCGACTGGATGCGGGCGCAGCGCTCCGATCGGCTGCTGTGGACCGACCCGGATGTGGTGCACCGCGGTCGAGCGATCTCCGAGCTGCAGGCACCGCCCGAGCGGGCGTTCATCGCAGCCTGCACGGCCAACCTCGCACGGCGCAGGCGCAAGCAACGGTCCCTCGTGGCGCTCATCATGGCCACCCTTCTCGGGTCTACCGCCCTGAGTGTCGTGCAGTGGCGCGATGCCGTCGACGCCCGAAACGACGAAGCACGCGCACGCATCGAGGCGGAGGCGCGGTCGTTCATCCAACAGGCCCATCGGAATCTTGCCGAGCAAGACCCGCATGCCGCCGTGGCCTACTTTCAGGCTGCCGAGACTCTGCCGACTGAGACCGCACACCGCGCCGCGGCACACACCGCCGCCGCACTGAACCCGGTCCGGATCTACAGCGGACATCGCAACGAGACCAAAGCCGCCGCATGGGCCCCAGACGGCCGACTCGTGGCCACCGGCAGCCTCGACTCCACGGTCCAGATCTGGAGCCCCCGCACAGGAGAAACCCTCCATGCTTTGGTCCATGACAGCGGCATCCGCAAGGTCGTGTGGTCGCCCGACGGCCGATACATCGCAACCTGTACGCTCGAGGGAAGTGTTCGCATCTGGGAGGTCTCGTCGGGCGACCTCCTGCATCGACTGCCCGACGACAATCCCTGGGTCAGCCCGCTGCGGTTCCTTCGGGACGGCCGCCTGCTCTCCAGCGACCGCAAGGGCGTTGTGAAGATCTACAACCCAAAGTCCGGGGAGGCGACCCAGACGCTCCACGGCCATGAACACTATGTGTTTGCATCAGATGCCACACCCGACGGACGCTGGCTCGCGACCGCAAGTGTGGATGAGACCGTGCGGATCTGGGATCTGGTCGATGGGACCCTCCACCGCACCTTCAAACATCCCATGCAGCTGCTCTACGTCACCATCACCCCCGATGGGCGACGGGTGGCCGCCGGCGGAACCGACGACTCCAGGGTCTGGCTGTGGGACATCGAGTCCGATGAACAGGTGGCTGTATTGGAGTCGAAAGCCGGGATCATCACGGTGGTGGATGCTTCACCCGATAGCCAGACCATCGTCACGATGGGCAAAGAGCATGCGGTCCACCTGTGGTCTGCCGAGACCGGAGCCCACCTACGGCGCAGCCAACGATTCGACGGCGATGAGGTGACTGGCGGCGGCTTCAGCCCGGATGGCAGCCTCGTGGGCGCCTCCACCCCGGTGGAAGGCGTGGTCTACATCGACCCGAAGACGGGCTCGATTCTCGAGCGCGAGACCCGGAGTGGCGCGTCTGTGCGGTCGTTTCAGTGGTCACCGAGCGGTGATGCAGTGCTCTTGGGCCATCCCAACGGTGAGGCATCCATCCACACCCTCGCGACCAAGCCCACGCAGGAAACCCAGCCCTGTGGAAGCGGCGGTCTCGTCGAAGCCCGCTTCGCTCCGGACAACCGCTGGCTGGCCC
The DNA here is from genome assembly GCA_913044235.1 of uncultured Pseudomonadota bacterium. Classification (GTDB taxonomy): domain Bacteria; phylum Myxococcota_A; class UBA796; order UBA796; family UBA2385; genus CAJWOS01. The sequence goes on along the minus strand of CAJWOS010000238.1, from coordinate 1,807 downwards.
TCGCGCTCGCACGGGGTGGGCTGTGTGTATCTGCGCTCGACACAGGCGAGACGGTCACCATCTTCGACGACACAGTCGGCCATGTGCTGTGGGGCCCTACCAGCCGACGGCTCAGCTTCTGGCGGTCGTCCTCGAACAACACCCTCGTGCGGGTCTGGGACCGGATCACAGGCTCGGAGGGGATCTACCTGCAGGGCGAGCCAACATCGAGCGAAGCCCAGATCAGCCCGGACGGCAAGCGGCTGTACAGCGCCTCCCGGAACAACAGCCTCATGAGCGTGTCTCTACAGACCGGCCAGACGCTCGACCGCATTCCCCTGCCCGCACGACCGCTCACCACCCACTTTGAGGGCGACCGCGTGATGGTGCTCTACCACGACCGCACCGCCGACATCTGGGACGTCGCTCAGCGCAAACGACTCGCACGGCACGACCGCACAGACCTCAACACCGCCACGCGCGCACTCGACCCCAACGGCCGCTTCGTCGTCTGGGAGTCCCGCAGTGGCATCCTCGAGAAGATCCACTTCGACGACGAGGAGGAATGGCAGGTCGAGATTCCCAGCGAGCCGCTGTCCATCGAGATGAGCCGAAGCGGCCGATGGGTGGTCGTGTTGGACAGTGAGCAGACCGCCAGGGTGTACTCCACGCGCACCGGCATGCTCGTCTTCACGGTGGTGTTCGAAGGTTTGGCGCCGTCGATCGACTTCTCCAGCTCCGGCGACCGCATGCTGCTGCTCACCGACCATGGCGAAGTGCGTGTCTATCGCCTCCGAGACGGCGCAGTTCTCTCGGTGCTCCAGCTCGAGCGCGGTGCCGAGATCCGCTTTGCCCACTTCCCCACAGACCGCACCGTGGTCACCGTTTCGAAGGACCATGTGGCGCGCACGTGGGAGATCCCCGACGAGCCCCCGGCACCGGGCGCGATCTCCAACCTCCGACCGTGTCGGAATGGACAGCTCGTGCCGGTTCGGCCCTGGCCAAGCGCCGACTCGGTCTGGGCGCCCGACGATCAGTGCGCGTTGGATGCCACTGCCGCACTGAAGGGCACCGAAGACCCACGGCAGGCACGAAGCGCGGTAGACTGACTGCTCCGCATCGCTCCAGGAATCCACCATGCGCACCGCCCTTCACCGAACCCTCGCCCTCGCGTCCCTGCTCGCGGCCCCTTCGGCGCTTGCCGGCGAGCGCAAGCTCCAGAACGATGGCTTTGTGGATGGCGACGCGGCCACCTTCCAAGGAGGCTTCGTGGCAAACGAGTGTTGGGCTTCCGTGTACGAACCGGACAGCACCGACTACCCCTTTTCCATGAAGTCCATCGAGATGCTGGTGGGAGGCGACACGAGCGAGGAGATCTTCATCCTCGAGTTCTACTCCCTCACCGGCACCAACATGAACTCGGCCACCCGGATTGGGGAAGAGGCGGTCCTCATTCAGGGCTCGAACGACTACATGACCCTGGTGACCATCGAAGACCTCGAGCTGTCCATGCCGGAGATCGAGTCCGGTAACGTCGCGGTCGCAGGATGCTTCAGCGAACACGACGGTTTCCCAGCCATCGCCAATGACGCCGATGGCAGCGTCGCTTCCAACCTCAACTGGCTCCAAGCCGACGATCTCGGCGGCGTCTGGGCCAACTCCAACCTATTCGGGGTCCGGGGCGACTGGGTGATGCGTCTGTGTATTGAGGGGGACTCGATCAGCGGGACCGACTGCTACGGCGAAGGCGATGCAGACACGGACACCGATGCGGACACCGACACCGACACCGACACCGACACCGACACCGACACCGACACCGACACCG
>CAJWOS010000237.1 GCA_913044235.1 uncultured Pseudomonadota bacterium | reverse complement strand
AACTGGAACCGGTCAGCGCAGAGCTGTAATCGAGTGCAGGCTGCCTACATGGACAGCGGGCCGCCGTTTCGATCTACGCCACGGCTCAGCGGCCGGTGACTTTGCTGGAGTCAGGCGGTACGAGCATTTCTGCATGAACGCTTGCTCGGAGGGGGCTTCGGCGAGACAGGAGGACTGGAACCACGGGGAGCGGAAGCCGTGGACTGTACAAGGGATGCAGCAGTCCGGTGGAGCCCCATGGCTGCAGGGAGATTTGGTTCCCATCACGATGCAGTTGTCGGCGCTGCCGTGGGCCGCGGCTAGCGGGATTCCGGGCTTCAGCTGGAAGCTCGCCGGGCAACGTGAGGGGCACACAGGCCGTGGAAGCGGCTCCCCACCATGGGCTGGAGAGGATCAAGATGTCGACCGGTGCTGCGCTCTTTGTCACGGTTGCGACGGCCTCGGGCGTGGGAGCAACACGGGCGCAGATACGTACGCGGCGGTGTCCATAGCGGTTGAGGGCTCTACGAAGCTGCTGGAGGCGATCCAAGTCCGTTTCGTCGGTCACTTCATGGTCGAGACACACTCGCTTGAGCACCACGGAAGACTTTGTGGTGCGTCGGACAAGGCCTGCCACCGCAGCATGCAAGTCGTCGGCTGGGATCATGGCATCGCCAAGGTTGCAAAGCTTCGAGTGCTCGGAAGGGACCCCCACAACGGGCAGCTCCCACTGCCAGCCTGCGGTTGTATGGGTGGTCCCGCTGAAGCCACCAACCCGTCCGCACCAGGCGAGAAACGAAGAGGTCTCCGGGTCGGGATGATGAATGCTGGCGTCGTCGATGACGGAGCAGCCGTCTGCGGCCTTGCATAGAGCCGCGGCCCGCGTAGCGGAACCGAATCCGAGGCTCAGGACAGTCTGGAAACGGTCCATACGAAGGACGAGTTGTGCGATTGGCCCGGTGATTTGGAAGAGTGGTGCGCCAAGCGGTAGGGCCGTTCCTGCATGCGGCGCCTCGACCTCTGCATGCAGTGGCTCGGTCAGCAAGGAGGTCACCGCCTGGCCATCTACGCCCATCGACGCGGCACGCTGTGCGGCCCATGCCACAAAGGCGGTATTCGTTGCGCCTCGCGAAGCATGCTCGACCGCCCACCAAGCGCCCGCAGCGACCGCATGGGAGCTTCCGAGGGGAAGCTCCGTGGGAATGACCTCAAAGGTTGCGTCGGCGGGATAGCCATGGGCGTGGTACACAGCGGCGCGAGCCAGCTGTGGCAGTGAAAAGTGGCCGCCGTAGTGCGGTCGAGGGACGGGCGAGTCAGCCATGTCGAAACAGTATCGCAAGAAGCGTGGCGAGCGCGCTCGCCCCAGGAATCGCACCGCCAAAAGTCAGCCTGCGGGTTTCCGTTCAACGGATGCCGTGCAGCACGATCCTGCGGCCGGGGACGGTGTGGTAGTCAACGGGTATTCCGAGCGCTGGCTGCGCCGCGGGTTTCCTTGGGTGTACCGCGAAGAGGTCGTGGGGCGCACGGGGCGATTTGCGCCAGGGCACGTGGTCAGCATTCGGAGTCGCGACGGAGCGGTCTTGGGCACGGGGATCTGGGACAACGCGCATGTCGAAGTGCGCCGGTTTCGCAACGACATTGGGCCCGTCGGAAGCCAACTGCTGAGCAAGCGTGTCGCAGCGGCAAAGAATCGGCGACCCCTCGATGCGGACACCACAGCCTGGCGGTGGGTCCATGGCGAGAACGATGAGCTCCCCGGCGTGCGGGCCGACATGTGGGGCGACCACCTTGGTGTTTGCCTTGACTCGCCCAGTCTGGTCCCGCTCCTGGAGCCGCTCCTCCAAGCCTTCGCAGACCATGCTTCGGACCTCAAGTCGGTCTGGCTGTCCTACAGGATTTCCGACGGAGACGCGTCGCGGTTCGAAGGGTTGCCATCTGGACTGGTCTGGGGTGAGGCCGCCGACGCACCAATTGAGGTGCTTGAGCGAGGGATCAAGGTCGCGGTCGAGCCGTGGCTTGGTCACGATGTCGGGCTGTATTGTGACATGCGTGAGCTTCGGGCATGGATGGAGCCACATTGGCGTGGCAAGCGCGTTCTCAACACCTTCGCACACACCGGGATGTTCAGCGTCGTTGCAGCGAAGCACGGCGCCCGTGAAGTGGTGAGCGTAGACCTTTCGGAGCGGTACCTTGCGCGAGCTCGGGCCAACTTCGAGCTGAATCGTATCGACACCTCGCGCCACATCTTTGACTCCCGAGACACCTTCAAAGTGTTGGATGCACGCCGTCGGCGCGGGGACCAGTTTGATGTCGTGATCGCCGATCCACCATCCTTCTCGCACAGTAAGGATGGCCGCTGGTCGGCGAAGACCGACTTTCCGCGGCTGGTGGCTGCGTCGCTTCGCGTGCTGGCCCCTGGTGGGTGGCTGATTGTGGCCTCGAACCAAGGGAAGGTTTCTCCCAAGGAGTTCCTGCAGCAGATACAGCAGGGGGCACACAAAGCTCGCCGGCCGCTGCGGCTGTTGCATGAGGCGAGCACGCCGGTGGACTTTCCTGCGGCGTTGGATTTTCCAGAGTCGCGATACCTCAAGGCCTGGGTGCTGGCAGGATGAGTTCATCAAGAACGGAAGAGCGGGTGCGCAAACGGGTGAGCTCAGTCGGTGGTAGCGGCGTGCACATGCCCGTGATTTCGTTCACGGCCCCTCTTGCTGGCCCAACTGTGGCGCTCGGGGCGAATCTTCATGGCGACGAATGCACCGGCATCGGCGTGGCCCATGCGCTTGTTGACCAGCTCGCAGCGTCGCTTCAACGCGGCGTCGTTCACATCTACCCAAGCTTGAACCCTCGCGGACTCGATGATGGAACGCGGCGCATGCCGGGGGACACCCTCGATCCCAATCGGGCCTTTCCGGGGGCGGTCCGCGGGACCCAGGCCGAGCGTCATGCGTGGCGGATCTGGACCGACCTGACCGCCCGTCGACCGGACCTCTACATCGACCTCCACACCGACGCGGGGGGGGCCATGCCCTATGCCATCGTCGATCGGGTGATCCGAGGTCGGGGCGGACGCATGCTGGCGAAGCGCTGCATCGAGCTTGCGGAGGCTTCCGGACTCACTGTCCTTCGGGAGTACCCACCGGACCGATACCGTCGCTTCGAGCTGGACCGCAGCTTGCCCGGCGCCCTGATCAACGAGCTCGCGATTCCAGCAGTGACCCTGGAAGTGGGACCTCGTCGGCGGATCGACCCGGAAGCCGTGCGCGTGGCCACTCGGGGGGTGCTCGGAATCCTTACGCGGCTCCACATGGCGCAGGAACCCGCACCAGGACACTCCTCCCTCCGTGCCGACCGCGTCTGGCGTCGTGAGAGTGGGCCGCGAACGACCCGCACCGGGATTCTCCTGCCGATGGTCCGTCCTGGAATGAACTTCAAGAGAGGCGCTGCACTCACGCAGATCCGGAGCCTCGGCGGGGAGATCCGTGAGGTCCTGCGCGCGCCGTCGGATGGCTTTGTGGTGAGCCTCCCGGAGCGTACGAGTGTGGGACTGGGGGTCGCTACCGCGACGCTGGCCGTCCCTGAGGAGTCAAGCTTCGCCTGAGGGCGCTTGCCGGGGTCACCACGTGATGGTGGTGAACGCTCCGAGACCTAAGGCAATGGAACCCACTCCGACCGAACTCCAAAAGACTGCGTTGTTGTTGGCCTGCGTCTGGCGCGGGTTGGGCAGGTTTCCGCTGGGGTTTTTGAACTGCCGTTCCCCCATGAGGGCGCCTGCATACAGACCGCTGGCCAGAGCTGCAGATGCGCCGGTTGCCGCGAGCAGCCCCCGTCTGCGGCGTTTCTGTTGTTCGATCTCCAGGGGGATGGGGCCGTACTGCGGCGTGGGATCCTGCGGGAGCAAGTACTCGGTAGCAGAGAGTTGTGCGCTAGCGTCGAAGGTTTGGACAATGGCGGAAAGTCCGCGAACCCGCAGGCCCCCTTGGGTTCCGTCGACTGCGACCGTTCCGTCGATGGGAGGGATCACGGCTTCGAGCTCTTCATCGGCGTCTGCAGACTCGACGGCTCGTTCGTAGAGATTCACGAGCGGGTGGCCGGTCGGTGCCACGTTGGGTGGGATTTCGTAGCCGGGCTTCAGGCGGCGCGCGGCGCGGAACTCCGCCAGAACGAGGGATTCGTTCCCGGCGGTAAAGGCCGCCATCGCCATCATGCGGTGGAAATCGGCTGCCACATCGGTGGTGACTCGCTCGCCGATGCAGGGAATGGTCGAGAGTGCTTCTTCTCGGGCGTGGGTAAGTGCTGGGAGATCGATGTTCGCAAAGGCTTGTTCGCCGGCACGGGCGGCCGCCTGGAACTCCACGAGCGACGTAGACGCGACGCACTGCTCTCGAGCGGCCGGCGGCCCGTCTGCTGAAGACGCGAAGCCTGTGCCCATCGTGAACCAGAACACTATTGGCGTTGCAGTTTGCACTTCTGGAAGACCTTGGTGCATTCCAGGGTGACCACGTCGCCACTCTGAATGGTGATGGGACTGCTGGGGACTGGACCGGCTGCCGGATCATACAGCACGGCGACGGCATAGTTCCCGGCGGGCAGCGACCCAGGCTCAAACTGCACGCCAGCTTCGTCTGTGAACCAGATCTCCTTGAGGTCGCCCGTCACCGTGAGGTGGGCTTCCGGGGGAGCGGTAGCGGAGCCGGCTGGTTCTTCGAGGGCTGGTGGCTCAGGAGTGGATGGCGGCTTCGGTCCGCTCTGGGGGGATGAAGCAGGAGCGGCGGTGGCGGCCGAGAGAGCCGGTACCAGGGGGATTGGTGGAGCAGACGCGTTGTTTGAAGGCTGCTCGAGCGGTGCCGAAGAGGGGGCTTCGGGACGCTTCGCAGGAGTCGTGGCCGGGTCGGATAGGTACACGAGCTCCAGGGGCTCGGGAGCGGGGTCCTCCTTCCGCTGCATTTCGGACAGATTGGTGGGCAGTTCTTGGGGGAAGATCCGCTCCGACATCCAATAAAACAGCACCATCAGGCCTGCGAGAGAGGCCACCGAGCCCACGTAGATACGGGTCCGATGCTGCGCGGTGCTGCGCGCGTCGGACAGCGAGTTGTGTGGACTGCGCTCTTCCGCAGGTGCCTCCACCGTTGGCGACTCCACATCTGGTGGCGCCACTGCAGGGTCGAGCAGCGCCATCAGTGTGCCGCTCGTCTGTTCCCGAAGGTCTTGTCCTGCCTTGTGGACTTCGAGGGATTCGCTCTTCAGTTCATGTTGAACCACGTGAAGGTCGGCAGCGAACTGTCCTGCGGAGCTGAAGCGGTCGTCAGGCCGATAGCGGGTGGCGCGAACCACAATCCTCGCGAGCTCGGGACTCAATCCTTCGAGCATTTCGGGTTCGCGGTCGGCCATGAACAGGTCGGTGGGCGTGCGACCGCGGACCAGCGACCAGAGTGTGGCGCCGAGTGCATAAATATCGCTGCGCGGACCGACGCGACTGGTGTCGTTGCGCTGCTCAGGCGGCATGAAGCCCCAAGTCCCCATGACTGTGCCGGTACGGGTCTCCGCCCGCCGATCCCGCACGTCGTCGAAGCGGGCGATGCCGAAGTCGGTGAGCCGAGCATCCCCACTGGTGGTGATCAGAATGTTTTGGGGCTTGATGTCGCGGTGGATGATCCCCGCTTCGTGTGCGGCCTCAACCGCCGATGCGATGTTGGAGACGATCCGCACCGCATCCTTCTCTGGCCAGGGCCCGTCGCGCACCACTCGTTCCCAGGTGGTGCCACCGCCGATCAGCTCCATCACGATGAAGGTCTGCCCGTCGGCATCTGCCACATCTTGGATCGCGACCACGAAAGGGTGCTGCAGTCGAGCCATCGCCTTGGCTTCCGTGAGGAAGCGTGAGCGGATCGCAGGCCGTTTCGCGAGCTCGGGACTCAGGACTTTGATGGCCCGAAACACGGCGAGCTGGCGGTCCCAGGCCTTGTACACCGTTGCCATGCCGCCCACGCCAAGCACAGCATGCACCACATAGCGGTCGCCGCTCAGGCTGCGCGGCGCGTCCTGGGGCAGCTTGCCATCTTCGTGGCGCTCGGCGGGCGGGGGGTCGGGCGGGAGCGGAGCGATAGGAGTTCCTGCGGTCTTGAGGTAGCGAGGAAGCAACCGCAGCGTAACCGTGAGAAGGACAGGTTTGGGTCCTGGCCCTTGCCGGAACACCAGACGGGGAAAATGGGTCCTTTGTGCCACAGATGAACTCGGTTTCGCGAAGGAGCCCAGAATGAACGAAGCCTTCTCTTTTCGAGCACTCGGATATCCAGTCTCCGTGGGCTGGGGCGGCGTCTTGCTCATGGCCCTGTTCGGGTTTCTCGAGGCGGGGCGGCAGGTCAATGCCTACGGATTGATGGTGGCGGTGCTCGGCGGCCTTGTGGTGGGCGTCTCGATCCTCGTGCACGAATTGGGGCACGCGGTCTCCGCTGACCGCTTCGGCATGCGAACGCAGGCCATTCAAATTCATGGGATGGGGGGGGTGTGTGCGTATTCCGGTCGCCCATCTGCCCGGCAGCGGCTGTGGATTTCGTTGGCGGGGCCCGGTGCGGGGCTCGCACTGGGGCTGTTTGCCATTGGCGTCCGGTACGGCATCGATGCGGCACACATTCCAGTCCCCTCGCTCGTGTGGCGCGCACTGGGAATGATGGTGTGGGTGAATGTGGTCTGGAGCATCCTGAACCTGCTGCCGATGCAGCCACTCGATGGCAGTACTGCGCTGCTCTCGGGGCTCAAATTGCGGTTGTCAGCGCGACGGGCGGCTGAGATCGGACGGTGGGTGAGTCTCGTGACCGCAGGCCTTGTGGGGCTGGCTGCACTAGCGATGCACATGAACATCTTGTTCATCATCGCTGCGATGTCTCTGTACCAGGCATGGACCGGGCGACGGATCCTATGACCGCGACCCCGTCGCATTCTGTTGCGAAACGCCCGTGTTGTTGGCCTCTTGCAGATCCACCGGCTACGGCGGTTCGCCCCTTTCAGGAAGGTACGATGCCTGCCATTCGTCGCCAGATCAACATCGCAAATACTCCACGCACGGTCTGGAATGCGCTCACCACGGCCGACGGACTCACCAGCTGGCTTGTGGATGAGGCCCGCGTAGACCCCCGTAAAGGGGGACGCATCGTGTGGACCCAGGAGGGCGATGACGGCTCTCCTGTGCAGGGGCACGGCACGATCCTGAAGTGGCGTCCCACATCATCCCTCGAAATTACCTGGGACAAAGGCGGTGGATTCCCGATGGCGGGCTGTCGAATCGTATTTCAGGTCGCACGAGATGGCGACGAGACCCGCCTTGCACTCGTGCTTTCTGGTCCGCAGTGTGAAGACGAGGAGCAGCGGGCGGCGCTCGACAAAGAGTGGAGCCGTGACCTTCGCGCCATCCAGTCCTGGCTCGATGTAGACTGACCACCAACCTCCTGGAGCCTTGGATGAGCAACCCCTTCGACATGCCTGGCCTCGGCGGCCTGATGGCCGGTTTTCAGCAGCAGATGCAGTCCATCAAGGCGCAGGCTGCAGCTACAGTGGTGGTGGGTGAAGCCGGTGGTGGGCTGGTCAAGGTGCATGCCACCGGCGGGCTTACGATCGAGCGCGTGGAGATCGACGCTTCGGTCGCGGACGACACGGAGATGCTGGAAGACTTGCTGGTTGTGGCCACCAACGATGCGCTCCGCAAGGCACAGGAAATCTCGCAGCAGGGCATGTCGGGACTGCTTGCGGGCCTTCCCATCCCTCCGGGCTTGATGCCCTGAGGTTCGGATAGGGAAGTACGGTGCTACATTGGACGCGGTGGCAGGACGGGTGCCGGAAGGATTTGCGATGACCGTGACGCAACGCTGGACGATGGTGATGCTTGCGCTGTGGGTACTCGGATGCAGCGGGAAGAACCCTTCGCCGGCCGACACGGGTGGCGGTAGCGGCAGCGGCAGCGGCACCGGGTCCGGCACCACGGGAAATGGAACAAGCTCTGGCCCGGGCGCTGGCTGCTTTTCTGTCGATCCCGCCGTCGAGGTCGGCACTGGGGAGCGCGAATTCGTCACCCTTGAAGACGGACAGGGCGTGACGATGGTGCATGGTCCGCAGGGTGGATGGCACATGCTGGGCAGCATGCAGGCCGCACACATGACTGAGATCGTAGCCGCACACTTTGTGATCACACACCTGCCAACTGGGGTAGTCGTGGCAGACAACACCTACCGGGTGGCCACCGTCTACGACGAAGACAACTGCATGGGCTACTACCCAGGGATGTACGGCTACTTGTACGTGGAAGACCTTGCCTCGGGTGATCTGGACACGCCGCCCGAGCTGATGGCGTACGATGAGGTCCAGTTCTGTATGACCGTGACGGACCAGGAAGAGCGTGAGGAGCACGACTGCCGAACGGTTGTGGCGCTCCCCGATCCCATCGATCTTGAGCCGGGCGACACGGGAGCGGGTCGCTGACCGGCTGCCGGCGGAAGGCCGGTGGCGCTAACGAGGTGTGGGCAGTCCGAGGGCCTCGAGGATTGCGCCAAGCATCACATCTGGGGGCGCTGGTTTGGGGATCCGGGCTTCCACCCGGTCTCCCAAAACCTCAATCAGCTCGAAATCCGTGCAGGCGGTGTGTGCCAGCACAATCGGTGGGTTCTTCACGCGTTCCAGCTCGTCGAGGAGGACCAGTCCGCCGAGGTGACGGACGGTTTCTTTGTATTTGCGGGCGCGTGGTCCGAGCGGCCCTCCGGGAGTGGCACCCAAGGGGATGAAGATGTCGGTCACCACGAGGTCGACGAACCCAGCCTCCCGGAGCAGCGCGGCCTGCTCGCCGACGGTGACCATGGCGTAGGTCAGGCCCTCGAGCGCCAGCCACTCGCGCATCGCCTCGCTGTATTCGCCCTCGGTCTTCATCCAGTCGTAGGCGCGGAGCGCACCGCCGGGGCGGAGGACCCGACGGCACTCGCGGAACATGCCGGCCTTGTCCTCGACCTGGGTGAAAGCACCGGTGCTCAGCACCACGTCGAAGCCGTCGTCATCGAAGCAGAGCGGCCCCGGCTGCACCTGCAGGAAGCTGGCACGGTCGTCGAGACCCTCGCGCCGGGCGCGCTCCCGGGCGCGCTCGACCAGGTGGCCCTCGAGGTCCGTGCCGACCTGCTGCTCCGTGGAGTCGAAGTCCGCGACCTTCTCCACCACCTTGTAGTAGGCCACGGCGATGAGCGCGCCGATGCAGGGGCCGAAGGTCCAGACCCACCAGTCGTTCCAGCGCGACGGCGCGTCGCAGCCCTCGCCGCCCGTCGTGCCGCACTTCCTGCGGCCCTGGGCCGAGGCGACGACCGCCGGGCCGAAGGACCGCGTCGGGTTGATCGAGCAGCCGTCGATGGGGATGAGCACGACGTGGCCGAGGTAGACGGCGAAGCCGATGGCCACGGGCGCGAGCACGATGTTGCCCGCGTTCTTGGGGTTGCACGCCGTCTCGAGCACGACGTACATGAGCACGAAGGTCATGATGATCTCGCCGAAGAAGGCCTCGCCCTGCGTGTAGTTGTCCGAGACGCCGTTCGTGCCGAGGCCGCCCGTCTGGTCGGCCTTCTGGTCCACGATGACCGAGAGCGCGGCGGAGCCGACCGTCGAGCCGATGAGCTGCGCGACGATGTTCGCGAGGGCCTGGGGCGCCGCGTCCTTGTACTCCGACGACCCGTTGGGCGCCTTGATCTGCTTGGCGGCGAAGAGGCCGAGCGTCACGGCGCCATTGATGTGGCCGCCCGACCGGCCGCCGATCGTGTACGCGAGTACCGTGATCGTCAGGCCGAACGTGAGCGACACCTGCTGGACCCAGCCCGGCGTGCCGGCGACGCCCGTGGCGCAGCCCGTGCCTGCGTGATGCGCGTGGTGACGTACTGCCTTCCAGAAAGGCGGTTTCCGCGCGCGCGCGCCGCGTTCGCGCGCCACACCTCCGCGTGGCGTCGCAGACCTGCGCGACCCCTGGAACGTGCTCGACTTCCTCGTCGTCGCCATCCTCGTGGTGATCCTCGTCTTGGTGACCGTCTCTCCCATGTACTGTCCCACGAGTTCTCCGCGACCCGCCATCGTCAGGTTGTTGCCTACAAAGATGCCAGCTTTTGCCAACACATCACCGATCGCCTCCGCAATGGACGTCTTTCCGGTGCCAGCGTTCCCCAAAAGAATAAAGTTCATGAGACGCGTGCGAAAGAGCCGTGGGTCCTTTATGAAAGACGCCACGATGTCCACGACGTTTGCAACAATGTGAGGTTGAGACGAAAATGCTGAAAGACACCTCAGAGCCTGCACGAGTGAGTCTCTGTGTTCTTTGATAATGTCGTCCGACGTCACACGGTCTATTTCCATGGTGCCAGTGAGACGTTCACGAGCGCGATTCAGAATCGCTTGAAATTGTGATGCCTGTTCTTTTGCGCGTGTGTACGGCCCCGAGATTGAGTCGAAAATGTGCCAATTGTCAGAAAGATCGTCGGGGCGTATGCCAGCAGCTCGTTTCAGGTCTGGCATTTTTATGCGTATCACGTCC
>CAJWOS010000236.1 GCA_913044235.1 uncultured Pseudomonadota bacterium | reverse complement strand
GCGGGTGTTCGGCTCGCTGACGTAGAAGCCGAGCTCGATCGACGCGCCGGCCGCATCTCTCGCCGCCCCGGAAACGCCAAGGAGGCACAGGCATGACCTGGCTTCGAACCATCACACTCGCCGACCTCGAAAACACCCGCGTCGATCCGGTCGAACCCTCCGCGGCTGAGACTGCCACCGAGATCCTGGCCCACATCCGCGGCACCGGATGGGCTGCCGTTCGCGAATACTCCGAGCGCTTTGGCGATCTGCAGGCCGGCCAGGCGGCGGTCTACGATCGGGCCGCACTCGAGGCGGCACTCGACGAAATCACACCCGAACAGCGGGGCATCCTGGAGCGAACCGCCGAGCGGATCACCACATTCGCCCGCGCCCAGCGCAGCGCCATCCGCGACATCGAGCAGCCCATTCCAGGGGGCCGCGCCGGCCTTCGATACGCACCGGTCCAGCGAGCGGGCTGCTACGCACCCGGCGGCCGCTTCCCCCTCCCCTCTTCGGTGCTGATGACCGCATGTACTGCCCGAGCCGCCGGGGTGGAAGAGGTCTGGGTGGCCTCTCCCAAGCCGGGACCCATCACTCTGGCCGCCGCTGCGATCGCCGGTGCCGATGCCCTCCTGGCCGTAGGCGGCGCGCAGGCCATCGGCGCATTGGCCTACGGTGCGGGCGACGTGCCCGAGGTCGACGCCATCGTGGGGCCCGGCAACCGGTACGTGACCGCTGCCAAGCAGCAGGTGGCTGGCCGGGTGGCCATCGACATGCTCGCAGGGCCATCGGAGCTGCTCGTCTGGGCCGACGACAGCGCCAGCCCCGATCGGGTGGCCGTCGATCTCCTGGCCCAGGCCGAGCACGATCCCGATGCTCGACCACTCCTGGTGCTGTCCGACGGCGCCGATCCTGCACAGTTCGAGGCCGCCCTCGAGCGCGCGCTCACCGATCTTCCCACTGCAGACATCGCCCGCGCCGCACTCCGCAACGGCTGGGTGTGCTCCGTGGATTCGCGTGCCGATGCGCGCCGAGCCTGCGATCGAATCGCTCCCGAACACCTGGCACTCCACATCCGCAACGCACGCGCCGAGGGGGCGCGGCTGCGAGACTACGGTGCCCTATTCATCGGAGAAGACGCCGCCGAAGTGCTCGGAGACTACGGCGCTGGTCCCAACCACACCCTGCCCACGGGTGGCACGGCCCGCTCTTTTGGAGCCCTGTCGGTGCTCGCGTTTCTTCGCGCACAGACCTGGCTCGAGGTCGAAGACCCGAAAGCAGCGCGCGTTTTGGTGGATGATGCCGCTCGACTCGCCCGCCTCGAAGGCCTTGAGGCCCACGCGAGAGCAGCGGACTGTCGCCGCGCTTGAGGGTCGCCGGGGGCCAGCGCGCACCAGACTGCGACGTTTTTGCGGCAAGGCAGTCCCTGGCTGGCGGGTCCACCACGCTACGACCCCCCAACCGAGAGGTGTCCATGTCTGCCTTGCTCTTGTTCAGCGCCCTGGCATTTGCTCAGGAGACCGCATCCACAGAGTCCCCCATCCTCGAACCCGTGCCGATTCCAGACACATCCGCCGCATCGATGTCCCAGCCTGTCGATGCCCTTCCCTCCACGACCGATGCGCCACGACTGGTGGAACAGATCACAGTCGACGTCGAGGCTGAGGCACCCACACGACGCGCCAGTCGGCTCCGCGCTGCCATCGAGTCGGCCGGGGGCACTCTGGCCCGGTACCAGGAGGAGCACGACTCGGAGTGGGGCGACAGCGTCTACCTCGAAGCCTGGGTTCCGGTGCAGACCTGGCCAGCCGTGGAGTCGTCCCTCTCCCTCGGCCCCGACGACTCGCTCGATCGAGAGGTGATCCCACGGTCGGACCAAATGGGCCAGGGCTCACCCCATGTCGAGCTCGCAATCGAGATTTCCGCCCCCACGCCCGCCGAGCCCAACTTTCTCGTGGGCATGACCGGCAGTGTGCTCATCCCGGCCGACACATCGGGGCCTGGCCTCGCCCAGCTCTACACCATGCGCGTGATGAACCCCGACCGCGAAGGGTCTCTGGAGGTGGCCTATGGCACGTCCGATCCCTTCTTCCGCCAGCAAGACGCACCATGGATGCTCCAGATCACCGGCGGCAGCTCGATGTACTCCGACTTCCTCGGCGGCGGTGAACGCTCGGTCTTCAATCCTTTCATCGGGGGGCGACTTGGCTACGCCTACCGCGGCGAGTCTTGGTTTGTGCTCCAAGGCGAAGTCGGCGTGGAGATCTTGCATCTCAATCACTTCATCCTCGACGTTCATGCCCGACCCACCGGACACTTCCGGAAGGGCGCGGTCGGGCTGTCGGTCGAGACCGGTGCGGGACTGGTCTTTCCGTTCTGACCGGCAGCAGGCTGGGGGATTGTGGTACTCCTCCGCTGTCCGGAGCCCGCGATGCCCCTCCCGCCGATCATCGACCCCCACATGCACCAGTGGTCGCCACGCACCACCCCCCGTCCGGTCACTCCCGTGGTCCGGATGTTTGGCTGGTCGCCCACCTGGACCCGGCGCATGCTGCACCTCACCTTTCCTCGTTCGGCGCGTGCGTTTGTGGGCGCGGTAGACCATGTGGCCGCCGACTACCTACCCGCGGACTACCAGGGGGACGGGGACGGGCTGCCCATCGAGGGGGTGGTGCATGTGGAGGCCGGCTGGCAAGCACGCACCCCGGAAGGACTCGCCGAAGAGACCGCTTGGCTGGAGTCCCTGCCCCACAACGACTTCATCCTTGGCATCGTGGGTGCAGCCGATCTCGAGTCTCCCAAGCTCGATGCCCAGCTCGATGCACACTCCGCAGCCAGCGCCCGGTTCCGGGGCGTTCGCGACAAGCTCGCCTGCAGCCCTGCTCGCGGCGTGATGGACTGGAACACCGATTCCCGACTCCTGCACAACCCAGCATGGCACCGAGGATACGCGCGCCTTGGCGAGCGCGGCCTGTCGTTCGATGCCTGGATGTACAGCCACCAGCTGCCCGCCTTTCGTTCCGTCGCGGCGAACCATCCCGAAACCTCCGTGGTGCTGTGCCACATGGGTACGCCCGTGGGCTTTGGGGGTCCGCACGGCGGGCTCTCGGAGTCCGAACGACACGACCTGCGCGCACGCTGGCGCGATGAAATGATGGCGCTCGCTGAGCTCTCCCATGTGCACGTGAAGCTATCGGGCTTCCTGATGCCAGTGGTGGGCTGGGGACTGCACACCGACGCGCCCGCCAGCGTGGACGCCATCGTGGAGCGGATCGGACCCCCCACCCTCGACGTCATCCGCTGGTTCGGCGCGGAGCGCTGCATGTTCGCGTCCAACTTCCCGATGGACAAGGTATCGACCACGCTGAGCAACCTCTTTCAGGCCTTCGACCGCATCACGGCGGCCCACAGCGAGTCGGAGCGCACAGACCTCTTTGCCGGCACGGCACGGCGGTTCTACCGTCTGTGAAGGGCTCGGCCGCGGTGGTTGCTGTCCGACTCAGGAGGTGCCCTTCTCGAACTTGGCTTCCTCGGACTGGATGTTCTTGTTCGCCTGCCCAACGGTCGCTTCCGACGAAAGCTCCCCTTCAACGGGAATCTCGATCTCGGTGATGCCGTAGTCCGACAGCGGCACGAGCTCGCCTGCATCGGTCTGGGCGTCTGCGTTGGAGTCCACCCAGAACAGCAGCCCGTTCAGTTCCGCACCCTTGATCATTCCATCCTCGTCCTTGTCGAAGTAATGGCGGAGCTTCTCGTAGCCATTGGCAAAGGCAAAGTTGCCGTCCACGTCGTACTCCGACATCATCTCGGTGTTGTCATCGATCACGCCGTTGCCGTTGTGATCCCACACCAAGAAGCCGTCGCCGGTCCCCTTCTGCAGCCACTCCGTGACCTCTACATCCATCCGGTTGCCCCAGAAGTAGTCGTATTCGTCGTCTCCCACGGCCACCCACTCGGCCACCCACTCGTTGCCGGCGCTGTAGATCTCGGCCCGCTGGTGGGCCCAGCCACCGCCGCTCGTCTGGGGTTCCCAGCGTCCGTCGGAGCCAATGTTTTCCGTGTCGCCATTCTGGTACACCACCCGGCCGTTGGGCACAGCG
Source organism: uncultured Pseudomonadota bacterium (assembly GCA_913044235.1). Classification (GTDB taxonomy): domain Bacteria; phylum Myxococcota_A; class UBA796; order UBA796; family UBA2385; genus CAJWOS01. The sequence goes on along the minus strand of CAJWOS010000236.1, from coordinate 6,462 downwards.
GGAGCATCGAGTCCGGGCACATCCGAGCTCGAGACGAAGCCCCATGACGAGCGCTCGGGGTCGATGTCGAAGTGAACCGTCTCGCCATCAAGCTGACCATTCGCCAGGCTCTCACCCGTGGCGGTGCCCAGCAGGCCGTCCATGTCGAGGTCGAAGATCAGGGGATCGGAGGCCTGGCGAACCGCTTCCTCCGCCGCACGACGTGTACCCACGAGGTCCACGCGCTCCGAGGTCTGGGCGTCCTCGTTGTCGAAGAACACCTCCCAGGTCTTCATCGGGATGCCGGCGACTTCGAGGTCGATGCTGTCGCTCGCATGGTTGCCGCGAGGGTCCCGCACAGTCGCCGATACCCGGAAGGTGTCGCCGGCAACCATTCCGGCCTCTGGGATGTTCACGCCAACCGAGATCCACGGCGTGGGTCCTGCATCCGTGCCTTTGTCGGTGTGCGCTCCCGACACTTCCCAGGTCCAGGAGAGGTCTTCCCAGTACCGATCGGCACCATTGAAGTAGATGTTGGGGGTCTCGTCGAACATGGGTGTGGTGCTTCGGGTCCAGACCGACTTGATCTCGGGCCGGGCATCTCCTGCCGCGACGTCGGAAGCGGTGCCCGACGTCGCACCGCTGCTGCTCGCGGTGGCGGTGCTCGCCGAGCGGCCATCGGTCGCAGAGTCCGTTCCACTCGACGTCGAAGACGAATCCTCCACCGACCGCTCCGGAAGCTTCTCGAGCGCCGGACTCGACTCCGTGGACGGCATGTGGCCCGCCATTCCTTCCATGACGGCCGGTGCTTCGCCGCCATCCGTGGCTTCCATCGACGTGGGAACCCGATCCCCGGAGGCCAAACCTCCCGACGAGGATGACGCACTGGAGGTGGTGCTGACCTGCTCAGTCGCTGCGCTCCCGCCAGCGGAAGGAGCGCCATCCCCGCCCGCTCCCGACACCCCCGACGACCCCTTGCCCAGCTCCATGCCTTCGGGAACGGGCGCCTCTTCCTCGAAGGTGTCCATCAGCTGGTTCATCATGGCATCCGACCAGTGCCGGGGGCGCTCCCGGAGGGCCTCCATCGCGTTTTGTGCGGGCAGTCCGGCGATCAGTTCCAGCAGAAGCTCATTGCTGCGCCCCCCATCCGAGCGGCCCTCGCTGGCCAGTGTCGTGATGCGTTCTGGGTCGTATCGGCGCTGTAGCAGCTTCATCGGACGATTCTCGTTCAACTGCGGCGGCACAAAGCAACACACACAGTCTCAACAGGGGTGCTCGAACGGCAAGTCGATCGCCCTCGAGGCCTGTCCACGGTAGACGGCCCACTGGCTCGGCGCGATGTCAGTCAAATATCGATCGCGAGATTCGCTCTGGGACGGGGGTGGCACGCACAACATCTGACTCAACCTGATTTGTGTCCAGAACTGGTGTCGCGACATCTCTTTGTCGGGTAGGCCCAGGGCAGAAAGGAGAGCCGCTCTCCTTCGCTCCGTCGAGGAAACCTCCCATGTCGTTCATTCGCATCCTGACCGCAGCATTCATGGCCCAAGCCTGGTCCGCGCCAGCCCTGGCAGTCCCGTCGTCCGACAGCGACTGGGCCGATGTGCTTGAGCGCGTCACGCCGGCCGTGGTGAGCATTCGTATGGACGTTGTGCGCTCGTTCGACACGAACTCTGCATCCAACAGCCAGGCCACCGGCTTCGTGATCGACACGGAGCAAGGCCTCATCCTCACCAACAGACATGTGGTTGGGCCTGGGCCCAGTCGCGCTGAAGCCGTCTTCCTCAACAACGAGGAAGTCCAGCTCGAACCTGTCTACCGCGATCCGGTCCACGACTTCGGCATCTACCGATTCAATCCCGAGGACCTGCGACACATGGATCTCGTCTCGGTTCCGCTCGCACCCGATGGTGCGCAGGTGGGCGTGGATGTGCGCGTGATCGGAAACGACGCAGGCGAGAAGATCAGCATCCTCACGGGCACCCTCGCACGCCTCGACCGGGCCGCACCAAAGTACGGCGTGGGCAGCTACAACGACTTCAACACGTTCTACATCCAGTCTGCGAGCAGCACGTCGGGTGGCTCGTCGGGCTCGCCGGTCCTCGATCGCCAGGGACGGGTGGTGGCACTCAATGCCGGCGGATCCACCCGTGCCGCGAGCAGCTTCTTCCTCCCCCTGCACCGGGTGGTCTATGCACTGGAGCACATCCGGGCCGGGCGCCCCGTCCCGCGGGGCACGGTGCAGACCACCTTCCAGCATCGGCCTTACGACGAGCTGGGGCGCCTGGGCCTGAGCGAAAACACCGAGAATCGCCTGCGAGAGACCTTTCCGGAAGCCACCGGTGCGTTGGTCGTGGAGTCCACGAACCCCGGCGGTCCCGCCGATGGCCTGCTCGAGCCGGGCGACATCCTGATGGCCGTGAACGGGGAAGCGCTGGCGTCGTTTGTCCCCCTCGAACAGACCTTCGACGCATCCGTCGGCCAGACCATTACGCTCAGCATTGAGCGGGGGGGCACTGCCATCGATGTGCCCCTCACCGTGGGTGATCTACACGCCATCACCCCCGACCGCTACGTCGAGTTCGACGCGGCCATCCTCCACGAGCTGTCCTACCAGAAGGCCCGTTCATACTCCGTTCCCGTCGACGGAATCTATGTGGCAAACAACGGGTATGGCCTCAGCAAGGCCGGCATCTCCAAAGGGGCGGTCCTGCGTCGGATCGCCGACCAAGAGGTGCACTCAGTCGACGACCTCACCCAGCTGCTCGCCACTCTGCCCGATGGCGAACAGGTACGCGTGGAGTGGATCTGGCTCGGCAATCCACGGCGCACGATGATCTCCTCCTGGGAGGTCGATCGCCGGTGGTTCGAGAGCAACGTCTGTGTGCGCCAAGCCAACGGAGCGTGGCCCTGCACGCCACTGACCAAGCCCAAAGGGCGTGCAGAAACGGTTCCCAAGACCGCCGCGATGGCCACCGATCCCAAGAAGATGGTGCAGAAAGTGAGCCAGAGCCTCGTGACAGTCGACTTCGACGTGCCTATGCGCGTGGATGGTGTCCCGAGCCGCGACCTCCGGGGGACCGGGGTGGTGGTGGATGCCGAGGAGGGCCTGATCGTGGTCGATCGAGACACCGTGCCGATTGCCCTCGGCGACGTCCGCATCATCGTGGGCGGGTCGGTCTCGATTCCAGGCCGTGTGGTGTGGGTACACCCCACCCGCAACATGTCGATTGTGCAGTACGATCCCGCCTTGCTGGGCAACACACCCATCGCGGCGATCCAGTGGTCTCCCAAGGTACTCGAGAAGGGCAAGCAGACCACCCATGTGGGCTTGAAGAGCGACCACACCGTTGTGTCGACCGCGAGTCGGGTGACCCTGGAGCTACCGATCAACCTGCCGCTTCCCAAGACGCCGTTCTTTCGCGAAGTGAACTCAAAGTCATGGCGCGTGTCCGACGTGCAGAGCTCGACCGGTGGAATCCTGGTCGATCGTAAGGGACGAATGCAGGCGCTATGGGCGTCGTATCTGGAGCTCGATCGGAAGAAGCCCGACCGCTTCTTCCGCGGCCTACCCGCCTATGAAGTCCAAGCTGCCCTCGAGGCCTACCGCGCAGACCCGACCGCGCCCTGGCCCACCCTGGGCGCCGAGCTTGGCAGCTGGTCGCTCACAGATGCCCGCAAGTATGGGCTGTCCGAAGCACGGAGCAAGGCGGTGGAGGCCAACAAAGGGCGTCGGCGGGTGCTGACCGTGTCTCGCGTGACCGAGAGCTCCCCTGCTGCTTCTGTTCTCCGCCCCGGAGACCTCGTGTTGGACGTCAACGGAGCCACGGTGACCGAGCCGTGGGAAGTGGAGGAACCGATTCGTCAGGGCGCCTTGCAGCTCACCATCCTGCGTGAGGGTGCAGAGCAGACCGTCTCGGTCGAGCCCCACATGCTCGGCACCCAGGGCACCCAGCGCGTGCTGATGTGGGCAGGCGCCGCCTTGCAGCCGGTACCAGACTGGATCCCCCAGCAGCGGAGCCTTCCCTCTACCGGGCTGTACGTGTCGTACTACTTCTACGGCACGCCCGCCGGACGAGCCAAGCTCAGAGCCACCTCGCGCATCATCGCGGTCAATGGAACCGCAATCCATGACATCGACAGCTTCCTCGCCGCCCTGCCCGATGCCTCCGAGCCAGTGCGACTCACCTACCGCGACCTGCAGAATCGCAAGAGTGTCCTCACGCTGAAGCCCAACCCGGAAGCGTGGCCCACTGCGATTCTTGAGCGGAGCACAGAGGGGGTGTGGTCTCGCCAGACCGTCGACTGACGCGGCGGCCCACCACCAACCTCACTCGAACCGAAGCGGACCGTCGGCTGGCACCGTCGCCCACCGCACCATCGCTGCAGGGAGCACGGCATCCGAGTGCAGCCGCAGCGCCCACGGTTCCCCCTCGCCGGGCGCATCCAGCGATGTGGCATCGAGCGAGACTGCCGCAGGCATCTCGGGAAGCACGGGCGGGACCTCGGCCGACACCGACGCCCCGTGGCCATCGGAGAGTGTGACCTGCAAGGGCTGGTAGAACGGTGCCACCCCATGGTTTTCGATGGAGAGGGTCAGCGTTCCGGCTTCGAGAACGGCCCGCTCGAGGTGGTAGGCGTAGCCCATCATCCGGGCAGACTCACGAGCACGCGCCTGCTCTTCAGGGTCATAAATGCCCGAAAACGCATGGAAGTTCAGCAGAAACGAAGCGTGAGTAGCCTGCACGCATGCATCGAAGTCTTGCTGGAACTCTCCTTCTTCATACGACGCGTCAAATACCTGGTCCTGGAGCTCCGGCCGGAGCTCACCGCCCACAGGCACTTCTGTCCACCGAGCGTCGGCCTCGGCGGCTTCGAGGAGGGGCACGAAGAACCAGGGGACGTCGCCCACGGTGGAGTAGGCAAACGAGTCGTCGTGAAAACCAATGCGAAGCGACGGACTGTCGCCCGTGGGGATGCGCACCTGCAGCAGGGTGCTCGCAAACGCATCGTGGTAGGCGTGCAGTACATCGTTCTGGATGGAGACGTCTGGGAACCACTCCGAGTGCGGCCAGGTGTGCCACTCGCCCCAGAAGCCCAGCAAGCCCAGCTGCACCACGCCGATTCGAGGGTCGCCGTCGTACTGATCGCCAAGCGCTGCGATGAACGCATCCATCGCGGCGCGCAGTGCCGGATCGGTGTAGTCCGGCGACCACCCACCACCGAAATCGCTGTAGGCAAACTGGTCCACCTGCCCCTCAAGATAGGTCGGCAGTCCCGATGGCAGCGAGGGATAGTCGATGTACGGCCGCAGCACGACCTGATTGCCCCGCGCCTCGGCAGCCAGTAGGTACGGCTCCAGCCCAGATGCGAAAGAAAAATCGTCCGGCCCGATCATCATGTCGGCTAAAGGCACAATCACGTACTCCAAGCTCTCGGGCATGTCTGTGACCGGCTCGGCCCACTGGTACGACGTGAAGAACCCGGACAGAGGGTTGCCGTCGGCCCGCGCGAGGTCCAGCTCAAAGGTAAGCACGAAGGCCGGCTCCGGTTCGATGTCCGTGTCGGCGTCCGTGTCAGCGTCCGTGTCGGCGTCCGTGTCGGCGTCCGTGTCGGCATCCGTGTCGGCGTCCGTGTCGGCATCGGCTTCCGACACGGCCTTGGCGCCCATCGGAGACTCAGATCCCGATGACGCGCAGCCAGCGATGAGCATCACGAAACATTCAGTGCGCATGCCTTCTCCTCCGCCGAGATCCGACGACCCCACCGCTCCATCGTATGCTTGGGCGCGATACTTCCAAAACAACCCCTACTCTCCAGGGGCGGTGGGAGTCGAGGAATGGGAATGCTGCGGGGGGCCTCGCAGCCCATTCGGCTGCTTGCACATCTCGGCCTGTCTCTGACGTGCGCCAGCACCTGCGCATGCGCTTCGGCACGCTCCCCCGGCCCTCCCGATGTGCTCATTGTCGCCCTCGATACCATCCGCTGGGACCACACCGACCTCGCCGCTCCGCCTTCCGGAATCACGCCCAACCTTTCGGCCTTCGCCAACCTCCCCGGCTCCGTCACCTTTTCGCAGGCGTACACCGACGCCGCTTGGAGCCAGCCAGCCTACGTGAGCCTGCTGACCGGACAGCGAGCGCTCACCCATGGGGTGGGCTTTCTCCGAAGCGCGCTCATCGACGGCCAGGCCACAGTGGCCACCATGTTTCAGGCCCATGGCTACGAAACGCGGGCGTTTGCCTCCGGCCCACACCTCGCCCCCATCAGTGGAATCGCCAGCGACTTCGATGCCTACATCCACTCCATCGACCAGCGCACCATCGGCATCCAGGTCGGTCCTGCGCTGGAATGGCTGCAGCAACCCCGCACTGCGGACCAGCCTCGCTTCGGCTTCATTCATGGCTACGACGCACACGCCCCCTACGGCGCTCCAGCAGCACTGTCCGATCCCCTCCAGCCCGGTGGAGTCCCGCTCCAGAA
>CAJWOS010000235.1 GCA_913044235.1 uncultured Pseudomonadota bacterium | reverse complement strand
CCCGTCGCCGTTGGCGTCGAACACCGCCACGGTGCGGCCCAGCTCCTCGCCTGGGTCCTCGCCGTCGATGGTGACGTCGGCAGTCGCGGCTGAAAGGCCCGTGCCGGGGGCGGTGGTGGTGCCGTAGAACACGTAGACTCGACCCGTGTTGGACCAGGTGCTGGAGTCGTGCTCGTAGGATGAGGTGACCAGATCGGCGATGCCATCATTGTTCAGGTCGCCAGAGGCGATGCTGCTGCCAAAGGAGTGGCTGGTGTCTTCGCCCGTGCGCTCGCCTGTGGCGGTCGCAGCCGAGCGATAGGATTCGGTGGCACCGTCGCAGTCGCTGTCGATGCCATCGTAGTCGTCTTCGATTCCGTCGGGCGAGATCTCATCGTCGGAGTCGTCGCAGTCGCTCCCCACCAGGGTGAGATCGCTCGGCGTCTCGCAGGTATACACCGGTGCGGTCTCATCACCGTATCCATCGCCGTCGCTGTCGGGGTACCAGGTGTCGAGGGTGGCTGGATCCACGTCGGGGTCGTCGTCGTCGGCCCGCCCGTTGCAGTCTTCATCGGTGTCGTCGTCGTCGCACACCTCGGTGGCATCGGGATTCACGGCGGCGTCGCCGTCGTTGCAGTCGCCTCCCAACAGCACCCCGTACTCGGGCGGTTCACAGGCGAGCAGGGTGTTGTCGTCGTCGCCGAAGCCATCGCGGTCGTAGTCCAGAAACCAAGTGATGGTGGAGCTCGCGTCGAGGGATGGGTCGGCACTGCCACTCAGGCCGTTGCAGTTCTCGTCGACTTCATCGGTGTCGCACACCTCGGTGGCGCCTGGGTTTCTCGCGGCGTTGGTGTCGTCGCAGTCGGTGTCGTCGGCCACATGGCCGGTGGGGGCGTCGCACTGCAGCACCTCGGTGTCGGGGCTGCCGTAGCCGTCGGCGTCGGCGTCGATATACCAGGCGCTTCGGGAGTCGGCCGAGACGCTGTCGTCGGCATCATCGGCCAGCCCGTCGCAGTCCTCGTCCACGTCATCGTCGTCGCATAGTTCGATGGCACCGGGGTAGACCGCGGCGTTGGTGTCGTCGCAGTCTCCGTCTGCGGCAGTGTAGCCGTCGCCGTCCACGTCGTCTTCGGGCTGGCAGTCGGGCGCGCCGCTGCAGCCGTCGTCGTCGCAGTCGAAGAGGCCGTCGCCGTCGTTGTCGGCCCCGTCGCTGCAGTCGCCGGCCTCGGTGCCTTCGATGCGCGGGTCGTCGGCGTCGGGCTCTTCTTTCGTTGGACAGGCCGACAACAGGAGCAGGACGGCAAGATGGGTGGGAAGGGTTCGCATCCGGCTCACCACTCCCCGCCGGGCCCGCCGTAGGCTCCGATGTCGCTCACGCTGCCGTCCACATCGGTGAGCAAGGGATCTCCCGCGTCGATGCACATCGACGTGCTGTCGAGGGTGAGGTCCCAGCCCGAGGCCAAGGTGGTGCTGCGGTTCTGGTATGCGGGGTCGGTGCTGATGTTGCCGGCGGTGCCTGTGGGGTCGGTCGTGCCGGCAAAGTCACTGTCGGCACCGCGGTTCTCGTAGACGTTGCCATAGGTGATGGAGACCGTGCCCGGCCCTTCTTGCAGGTACACCGCGTTGCCGCGCAGGCTGCCGCCAGCCACGGTGTTTTCCACCAGGCCCACGTTGGTGAGCGTGATGGTGCCCTCGGCGGAGGCCGAGATCCCGCCGCCCAGGGCCGTGGTGTAGGCCGACACCGCGTTTGCCACGAGGTCGGCGTTGGTGATGGTGAGGCTGCCCCGGCCGGTCTCGGCGTGCAGGCCCCCGCCCTCGGCGGCGCCCAGGCGCGAGGTGGCCGTGTTGGCGGCGAGGATGACATTGGTGAGTGTGGCGGTGGTGTTGCTGAGCAGGGCGATGGCGCCCCCGGCGGCCGTGGCGCGGCCCGAAGCGGTGTTGTCGGTGGCCGCAACCTGGTTCAGAGTGATGGTGGACGAAGATGCATAGAAGGCGCCTCCGTAGGCCGTGCTCGTGGTGGACGACTCGCCATAGATGATGCTCTCGGTCATGGTGACCCGCTCTAAGGCTGCGGTGCTGTCGTCGATGTACAGGGCGCCACCGCGCGAGGTGCAGGGCGTGAGGGTGGCGCCGCACTTCACGGCGCTGCCTTCGAAGTGCACATCGGTGAGCGTGACGTTGGAGCCACTCACAAAGGCGGCCGCGCCCCCGCCAGCGCTTTCGCTGTAGCCATCAGAGCCCACAGTCACGGTGTTTTCCCGAAAGTCCACCTGCTCCATCGTGACCGTGCTGCCGGTGCCGTACACGGCGCCGCCAAAGCTGGTCATGGTGCCGCCGCTGGCGTAGCCGTAGGCGGCGTTGCCGATGAACTCCACCTCGGAGAGCGCGACTGTGCTGCCTTCCAGGTACATCACCGCCCCCAGCACCTCGCCGGCACTGCGCCCTCCGAAGTCTGCGCCGTTGTCTTCGAAACGGGACTCGGAGACGACCAGCTCGCCGTCTACCACCGACACCACGCCGCCGCGGATGCTCTCCGTCCACTCGCCCTTCATGCTCTCGCACACGATGTCCTGCAGCGTGAGCCCACTGCCGTCGACCAGGACGGCGCCGCCCGACTCGGTGCTGCCACCGTCGATGGTGAAGCCAGAGAAGACCGCCGCGGTGGTCTCGCCCTTGTTGGCCAGCACCCCTGGGGTGCCCCAAGTGGGAAGCAGCGTGGTCAGCGCCGATCCCCGCAGGCCCTCTACCCGCACATCTTTCCCCCGAAAGTCGAGGTTTTCGCTCCAGCGGCCGGCCTCTACGCAGATCAGCTCGCCCGCGCTGGCTCCCTCGATGCCCTCCTGGATCGTGTCGAAGTCGCCCGGCACCATCCAGCCATCCGTGAGGTCGTCGCAGTCATCGTCGAGCTCGTTGCACACCTCGACTGCGCCGGGAAACACCGCTTCGTTGGTGTCGTCGCAGTCCTGGTCGTCGTCGACGGCATCCGTGGGCTGCTCGCAGGCCTCGATGGGCGTGTCGGCGTCGCCAAAGCCGTCGCCGTCGCGGTCGGCATACCAGGTGAGCCCGTCGGCTGGGTTGTCGTCGATGAGGTCGTTGCAGTCGTCGTCGACCTCGTTGCAGGTCTCGGTTCGACCGGGATTGATCTCGAACACGGTGTCGTCGCAGTCTCCCGGCGTGGCGGTGGCTCCCGAAGGAGCGCTGCAAGCCTCGACCGTGGTGTTGGGGTCGCCGTAGCCGTCGTTGTCGGCATCCACGTAGAAGGTCTCGGCATCGGTGGCGTCTTCGTCGACCTCGCCGTCGCAGTCGTCGTCGAGCTCGTTGCACGTCTCGAGCGCCCCCGGGTACACGGCACCGTTGCTGTCGTCGCAGTCGTCTCCGCCAAAGGCCACATCGTCATAGCCGTCGTTGTCGGCATCGGTGTCGGGCGGTGTGCCGGTGTCGAGGCAGTCCGGTGCGCCGGCGCAGCCGTCGTCTTCGCAGTCGAACAGGCCGTCGTTGTCGTTGTCGGCCCCGTCGCTGCAGTCGCCGGGCTCGGTGCCTTCCACGCGCGGGTCGTCGTCGGGCTTGGGCTCGTCGGGGGTGCAGGCGACCGCGGCCAGCAAGATGGTGGCGAGCACGGTCCGAAGAGCAGAAGTGCGCATGGGATGTCCCGGCGGTGGGCAGTTGGGGGCAGTTTGGTGGGTTGCAGCGGTATGCGCACGCTACTGAACGGGCTTCTACCGGTCAATCCTGATGGCAGGGTGAGCCTCGGGGCGACGATGTGCGAGAGCGAGGGGTGGTCTCTCGCGCGCTTCAACTGGTCGGTGGTCTTCGACCGACACGAAGCGGATTGCACACAGGGCTCGGTCGGAGCGTGTGCTTTCGACGGTGCGGTTCGGTCCATCTGCCTACGCTTGGGCGGAACCGCACGGCGCACCCCGCATCTGGTAGGGTGCGGCGCTGGACTGGAGTGCCGATGCCATACACTGCTGCCCCTGCCCCTTCTGAACAGAAAGAGTTCTTGGGCCATCCGCCCGGTCTCTTCATGCTCTTTTTTGCCGAGATGTGGGAGCGATTCTCCTACTACGGCATGCGCGCCCTGCTGGTGCTCTACATCATCAAGGGCTTCCTCTCGAAGTCCGATGGGGACGCCTACGCCATCTACGGTGCTTATGCGGGGCTGGTCTACACCACCCCCTTCATCGGTGGCCTGCTGGCAGACCGGCTCCTGGGTGCGCGGCGTGCGGTCATTCTCGGTGGCATCCTCATGGCGGCTGGCCACTTGTTGATGACCTGGGAAGCGGAGGTGCCCTTCTTCGCGGCTCTGGCGCTTCTCATCGTGGGCAACGGCTTCTTCAAGCCCAACATCAGTGCCATCGTGGGCTCGCTGTACCCCGAAGGCTCCGGCAAGCGCGACTCCGGCTTCACGCTCTTCTACATCGGCATCAACATGGGTGCGGCCATGGCGCCGCTGCTGTGTGGCTATGTGGGCGAGACCTGGGGCTGGCACTATGGCTTTGGCCTCGCCACCATCGGCATGCTGGTCGGGCTCGCGGTCTTTGTGATCCCTGCGGGCATCACCCGGTTTATCATCCTTGCCGCGTCGGTTGGGACCGGTGGCCTGATGATCTGGCTCAACCGCAACGAGGTGATCTATGCGCTCGGCCCCAACGCTGGTGTGGCCATTGCGCTGATGATCGCAGGTGTGATCGCCTTCCTGGCGATGGCCGATGGCGGCCTTCCCGAATGGGCGGGCCAGCCACCCGACATGGAAAAGCTCCGGGCTCCGGTGTTCGGGCTCCCGGCCGAGACCCTGGTCTACGTGCTGTCGTTCGCCATCGTGCCGGTCATTGCGGGTGTGATGCTCGGTGATGGTGCCATCGGTGTCATCTTCTCCGTTGTGGGCATCGAAGTTCGTCTCATCGGCCTCCTGATGCTCATCTTGGGTGCCATCGCCGGCTTCATGCTCCTCGCAGAGCTGCGCAAGTCCACCAAGATCGAGTCCGACCGGATGGTCGTGGTGTTGGTGTTGATGTTCTTCAGCATGCTGTTCTGGGCCTTCTTCGAGCAGGCCGGCAGCTCCATCAACCTGTTCACCGATCGCAACGTGGACCGGGTCTTCGAGACCGAGGTCATCACGGATGCACAGATCGGCCAGACGGTCACAGTCGACGTGACCCAGTCGCTCAACGGCCGCACGATGGGCGACAAGGTCATCACCATGACCGACATCGACGGCTGGCGGGATGAAGGCACCGCCACCGTGGACTGGCCCGTCAGCGACGACGACGTGGGGATGGGGGTCAAGGGCTCCGAGGTGGCCACCAGCCAGTTCCAGGCGGCCAACCCGGTCTTCATCATGATCTTCGGTCTCGCGTTCAGCGCGCTCTGGACCTTCCTCGCATCGCGTAAGCTCGAGCCGTCGACACCGGTGAAGTTCGGCCTGGGCATCGCCCAGCTGGCCGCCGGCTTCGGCGTGTTGTGGTTCGGGGCGAGTGCGGCCAATGCCTTTGGCATCGTGAGCATGTCGTGGCTGCTGCTGGCCTACCTGCTCATCACTACGGGCGAGCTCTGCCTGAGTCCGGTGGGCTTGTCGATGGTCACCAAGCTCTCGCCCAAGCGCATCGTGAGCATGGTCATGGGCGCGTGGTTCCTGGCCACGGCCTTCTCGAACTACTTGTCGGCCATCATCGCCATGTTCACCGGTGTGGGCCACGGTGGGGGGGGCACCTCCGTGTTGCCGCCGCCCACCGAGACGGTCCATGTCTACGGTGATGTCTTCGGAATCATCGCGGCAACCGCGGCAGTCTCGGCGGTGGTTGTGTTTGCGACCGCGCCCGTGCTGTCCCGGATGATGCACATGGACGAGTCTGAGCTGGCGGGTGGCGGGCACTGAGCGGCCACCGTCGGCTGGCGCACACGAACCCTGTCGTTTCACGAAGACCGCATCGGAGTCCTGCATGCTTGAACCTCCTGTCGTCCACGGCCCTTCCGAGTCTCCAAGAGGGCTCGTGCTCTGGCTGCATGGTCTCGGTGCCAGCGGCAACGACTTTGACCCGGTGGTGCCCATCCTGGGTCGCCCTGATCTGCGCTTCGTGCTGCCCCACGCCCCCGTGCGACCGGTCACCTTGAACGGCGGCTTCGCGATGCGGGCTTGGTACGACATCGTGCACCTCGAGCCCGGCCCAGACCGCGAGCCCGAGGCCGATGTGCGCCAGTCTGCGGAGCTGCTTGATGTCCTCCTGCGGAAGCACCAGGCCGAGACCGGTGTGCCCTGGGAGCGGGTGGTGGTGGTGGGGTTCAGCCAGGGGGGCGCGATGGCGTACCACCTTGGGCTGCGCTTTCCCGAGCGCCTTGCCGGCATCGCTGCCCTGAGCACCTACCTGGTGATTGAGGACAGCCTGCAGAGTGAGCGGTCGGATGCGGCCATCACCCCCGAGCCCCTGCCTGTCTTCGTGGCCCACGGCACACACGACCCCACGGTGCGCAAGTGGCGCGGAGAAGCGGCCATGGAGCAGCTGCAGGCAGTGGGTCTGAAGCCCGAGTGGTACGAGTACCCCATGGGCCACGAGGTGTGCATGGACGAGCTCGACGACCTGCGGGCGTGGCTGAACGAAGTGCTGCCACCGGCTTGATCGTGGGTGAGGCTGGATCGGTCTGGTCACCCTTGTGGAGCGCATTCCAATCGGGTGCGGATACCTTGCCCATCAGAGAGGGGTCTTGAGTCCGATGACCACTGCTGCACGGATTGCTTGGGCCATCATCGTGGCCTCGCTGTTGGGCTGGATCGTCACCTTCCTCCTGCCGGAAGCGGCCTGGGTGACCGTGGTCCGTCACGCCTGCGAAGGGGGCTTCGTCGGCGGAATCTGCGATGCTTTTGCCATCGGCAAGGTGTACCGAAAGGTGGAAGACAACTTCGACTCGCTCACCGAGGCGGTGTCGAACACGGTCATCGAAGACATGATCAAGCCCCAGGAGGTGGTGTCGCAGCTCCAGGAGCGCCTGCATGAGCCAGAGTTTGCCCTGCAGCTGATGAACCGCGTGGAGTCTGTGGTGCCCAGCCGAGACACCATCCATGACTTTCTCGACGACACCTGGCGCCAGACGCTGCAGGAGCGGTGTGTGCACTGGCTGGTGCACCTCGACGCCTCCGCGACCCTGCGTCGTGTGGCCGACCACGCCGACGAAGCCACTCTCCACAAAGATCCGACCTTGCGCGCCGGTGTGTACCGCTGCCTGCACTACGCCGCATCTGACTCCGAGCTCGCCGAGCGCCTCTACCAGGGCATCCTAGACCGCTATGGTGAGGTGAGTGTGTTTGAGATTCCGGCGCTGCCACCGATCAAGCGCAGGCCCACGCCCGTGAAGCTCGAGAGCGTCCTCCGGCGCACGCTCGATCCGGAGCGGCTCCAGCAGCGGATGCTCAAGGCGGTCCACAGCCTGATGCACCCCGACAGTGAGACCGAGAGTCCGCTGAGAGAAGTCGCTCTGGACTATGCTCGTCGCTACAATGATGGCTGGGCCCAGACGCCCGAAGATCTCCGCACACTCCTGGCCTCGCGTCTCCTCGACCAGCTCGTGCCGCCACTCTTGGATGGCATCGCCGATGAGGTCTGGACCCACCGCAACGACTTGCACATGCTGGTGAGCGAAGATCAGCCCCTCGATGCCCATCCGGTGGTCGAGTACATCTCGAAGGAGGTGAGCGGGCTGCTCACCGACAAGCTCTCCGGGATCGATGCGCAGGCGACCGAGGGGCTGGCGAAGCGGCTCCAAGGGCAAGGCGAAAAAGAATTTCGGGCGATGCTGGAGCGGCGCACGCGGCCCCAGCTCGACTGGATCCAGGTCAATGGGGCCACGCTTGGGCTTGTGCTCGGCACCGCTGCGGGCATCGCCACCGCTCTGGCGCACTGAGCGCGCCGAAACCAACCAAGCTGCAGGTGGCGTGGTAGCCTCGGGAGAGGAGTCCGCATTGTTGACTGTTCCGACCCCCCCGGATTGCGGGAACCCGTGGCGCCATGGGAGCGCCTTGGTCGTGGTTTGTGGTTGGGCGTTGGTCGCCTGGGGCTGCACGTCCTCACCTCCACTGAAGATAGGGGAGGACAGCGGTGGCTTCGACAGTGCACGCGTGGATGGCCCAGACTCGGGCCCGGCGGATGGTCGACCGCCGGGGGGAGACTCGGCTGCGTCGCCGGGGCCTCCGGTCGATGTGACCACCGTCGACGTGACGCCACCCTCCGACGACTGGATCTTCACGTTCGACCAGATTCACACCATCGAGATCGAGCTTCCCCACGAGTCTTGGCAGTCGCTGGTCGCCGACCCCTACGGCTATGTGCCCGGCAGCTTCGCGATAGATGGGCAGCGTCTCGATGAGGTGGGTGTGCGGGTCCGCGGCAAGATTGGTTCCTTGCGACCCCTCACCGGCAAGCCGAAGTTCAAGATCGACTTCAACCACCTCGTGGAAGACCAGCGCTTTTATGGGCTCGAGAGCCTGAGCCTCAACAGCAACGTGGCCGACTGCAGCTACCTCAAGGAAGTGATGTCGGCGCGGGTCTACGCCGATGCGGGCATCTCCACCTCGCGCACGTCGTATGCGCGCGTCACGGTCAACGATGCGGACTATGGCCTGTATGTGATTGTGGAGACGCAGGATGATCGCTTCCTGAAGCGGTACATGGCCGACCCTTCCGGCAACCTCTACGATGGCAAGTACATCTGGTACGGAGGCTCCAGCTACACACTCCTCGACTTTGCGGAAGGCAACGACAGCCTGTTCCAGCTCGAAGAAGGGGACAGCGTAGACAACACCGACATCATGGCCGTCTCCAATGCGCTCTCCGCGACGCGGGGAACCGAAGCCTTCTACGCCACGCTCGGCGAGCTGCTCGACTGGGAGTACATGCACCGGGCCTGGGCCGCAGAGCAATGGGTTGGCCAGAACGATGGCTACTGCATCAACAAGAACAACTACCGCATCTACTTCGACCCGGAAGACGGGCGGATGCGCTTCATCCCCTGGGACAACGACAACAGCTTTCTCTTCGCCTACCAGTGGGGCCGGAACTGGGGTGCGCCCGTGGGGAATCTCGCCTCGGCCTGTCTGGCGCATGCGGAGTGCAGAGCCGACTGGGCGACCGCGGTGCAGACCCTGCTCGGGGAGCTCGACCCGGAGGCCCTCGCAGGGTTCGTGACGCAGATCGACACGCTCACCATCGACGCGGCGGTCACCGATCCCCGTCGGGAGTGCGATGCGGGCAGTGTGGCCCCCAGCCGTGCCCATGTGGCGTGGTGGGTGACGGCGCGCTCAGCAGAGATGGCGGCTGCATGGGGGCTCTGATGTCATCTGTCCGTGGAGCCCCGCTCGGCGGGATGGCGCTGTGCAGTCTGCTGGCCTGCAGCGGCTCGGGCGTTCCATCCGAACCGGCGGTCGACGCTTCTCTTGCCGGTGAGCGTGGGGAGAGCCTCGCCCAACGCCCGATGCGCGCAGGTTCCTTGCCGAGTCCACCCGATGAAGAAGGGGCGGACGACACCGAGGACCCCAATCCCCTGGCGCTGTGTGTGAACGAGTGGGTGGCCTCCAACATGGCTGGACTGCGCCTCGCTGACGGCACCCGTCCCGACTGGCTGGAGCTGCACAACCCTGGCGAAGAAGACGTGGCCCTCGACGGCTGGATGATCGGCGACAGCGAAGACCCATTGGATGCCGAGCCCTTCGATGCATCTCTGGTGGTGCCTGCTGGGGGCGAGCTGGTGCTGTTTGCGGATGGTCGCACCGAGCTCGGACCGCGCCACCTCGACATGGGGCTCGATGCCGACGGTGAGGCGGTTGCCCTGTTTGCTCCCGACGGGCGTGGCGATGTGGTGCTCTACGGAGCGGTCGATCCCGACCTGGCGGTGGCGCGCACGAGCGATTGCTGTCGTGGGGAGGGATGCTGGGAGATGACGCGACTCGGCTCGCCCGGTGTGGGAAACACCGACGGCGGCGACAGGCGAGAGGTCCTCATCGCTGCGGGCACGGAGTGGCGGTACCTCGACACCAACGTGGAGCCCGATGCTTCCTGGACGCAAGTGGCGTTCGACGACTCCTCCTGGGCCCGTGGCTCGGCTCCGCTCGGCTTCGGTGATGGCCACCATGTGGGCACCCTCTACGGGGGACCGGATGGGGCGCGGCACATCAGCACGTGGTTCCGTGAGGCGTTCTTTGTCGGAGATGCTCCGGCGCTGCACCACCTCGAGCTTGACCTGATGGTCGACGACGGCGCCCGTCTGTGGCTCAATGGCGTGGAGGTGCTGCGGGTCAACCTCCCCGCCGATACCGAGATCACAACGTTGACTCTGTCCGTGGTGCCCGTCGACGGCATCAGCGAGTCGGCACGCATTCGGTATGCGATCGACGGCACCATGCTCGTGACGGGCATCAATGTGCTGGCGGTCGAGGTGCACCAGGACTCCTCGAACAGTCCGGACCTTGGGCTGGATGTGCAGCTCACAGCCCTGCGGCTGTAGTCCAGACGCTCCGGTGGCCGGTCTCGGACTTCACAAGCAGGGCTCTTCCTCGCGAACGATGCATGTGGGCTCGCCGCAGCCTTCCTGGATGGTTCCGTCGGGGCAGGACCAGCTCACGCTGTCGCCGATCGGAAA
>CAJWOS010000234.1 GCA_913044235.1 uncultured Pseudomonadota bacterium | reverse complement strand
GTCCAGCGCGGCGGTGGTCGGCCGTGCAGACGGGGAAGACGGCCGGTTGATGCACATGCTCATCGAAGACGGCCCGGCACGACTGAGGCTCCGGATCTCGCATGGGCTGTCTCCGGACGAAGCGGAGCGGCGCATCGAGGCCGCGCGTCAGCGACTCGATTCCCTGTATGGAGAGCGGCAGGCACCCTACCCGGGAGAGCTGTCCAACAGCCTCAAGTGTCCGGAAGCGTTCAAGCCCGTAGACCACACACCGGCCGGGACTGCGGCCAGCCTCGTGCGCCTCTACGCCAATGACCGGCTTGCGTTTGGCGGCTGTGCCGACGAGCTGCTGACCTATCGAGCGAGCGTGGCCCAGTACTACGCCCCTTCCCAGGGGCGGCTGGTGCAGGCGGAGTACTTCTGGCCGCGCGCGCAGCCATCCGACCCGGGGCCAGCGCTGCTGTCCAGTGCCCGCTTCGACGGCGTTCCGTGAGGCGTTCCGGCCAGCGCAGCGGGCGCACACGGATTGTGGGTGGGCTGGTCGTGGCCAACCTCTTGGTGGCTTTGGTGGTGGCCTGGGTGTGGCGCCAGGACTCGGCGGTGCTTGCAGGCTGGGAACCATCGGCTGACGCCGCCGCCAAGCCTGTGTCCGTGCAGCCCCAGCGCTCCACAGTGGACTGGAGTCGGCGATGGGCACCCGACGCCGACGCTGATCCGACCTGTGCGGACTGCAACCTCCTGCTGATCGCACTCGACATCTTTCGACCGGACCGCATGCCGTGCTTCGGGCACCCCATCAACACCACCCCGAACATCTGTGAAATGGTCGATAACGGGATGGTGTTCGATACCTTCATGGCGCACGCGTATCAGACGCCCATCGCCCAGATGGCCAACTTCACGGGGCTGTACCCCTCGCGCAGTGGCTTCGTGAGCTTTGCGAGCACCCTGGACCCCGTGGTGCCCACTCTGCCAGAGCGCCTCCAGGCGGCGGGCTACAACACGGTGGCCATGGGCACCAGCTTCGAAGTGATGACCGACATGTCGGCCGCCGACGGGGAGCGGATTCCGTTCATGCGACCGGGACTCAATCCCAGCTCTTCGTTTGGCCGGGGCTTCGACCGGTTCGTGTATTCCGGTCATCGGAACCTGCCATCGGATGCGATTCCGTGGCTGCGGAGCCAAGCCGAGCGCCCTTGGTTTCTGTGGCTCGTGTTTGGCACCTTGCACTGGCCATATGGTGTGAATGTGCCGCCGGTCGAGCAAGCACAGCTCGATCCGCCAGGCTACTCGGGCGCGCTCCGGGATCAGGGGCCGCTGAACTTCCGCGTCCTGAGTCGGCTGTATCAGGGGCACATCTATGCCGAGGATGGCGAGAAACGAACGCTTCCCGTCGATGATCACCACCTCATCCGCGCGCGATACGATGTGGGGCTGCGATACGTGGATCGGTTCATCGGGGAGCTGGTCGACAGCTTGTCTGAGGAGCAGCTGCAGTCCACGCTCATCGTGTTGTATGGCATCCATGGAGAAGACCTCGGGGAGCATGGATACTACGGTCACTACGACATCTTTGATGTCGAGACCCGGATGGCGATGGTGGTGCTCGATCCGGCCCTCCGTCGGGCACCGGCGCGCATCTCCGATGTGGTGGAAGGGGTCGACCTGGCGCCCACCGTGCTCGATCTGTTGGGCTTACCGGCACTCCCGAACATCGACGGTCGCAGCTTGATGCCAGCCATCACTGCGGGGAGCGCGGATCCCGAGCGGACGGCCATTGTGGAGCGGGTACCGCTGTGGGAAGACATCTTCCGGCACAAGTCTGGGATGCCCGAAGCCTTCGTGGAGCGAGTCACACTCCGGCTCGACGCAGGCACATGGCGCGACCGCGCGATTCGGAGCACCCGGTACAAGCTCATTCATCGAACCGCACGGGCTGTTGAGGCGGAAGTGAGCTGGTACGGCTGGCTCAGTGGAGAGGCGGTGGAGCGACCGGAATGGGAGCTCTACGATCTCACAGCCGACCCGACCGAGCAGGCAAATGTTTATGCGGAGCGCCGGAAGGAGCCCGAGGTGCTCGACCTTCGCGCCCAGCTGCAGGCCTTCGAAGCCTCGGTAGACTGACGCAGGCCGCAGGCCGGTCGAAAAACCGTGCGAGACATGGGCTGGGGTTAAGGAGCAGACGATGCGCGTATCGTCTCATCTGCTTCGACTTGGCCTGCTCGCGGGGGCTGGCATCTCTGGGTGCGGCGACCCGGCTGTCGAGCCCATCTGCGCCCAGCCCGATACCCCTGGCGTGGCGGCGCTATGTGCTCTGGATGCAGCAGTCGACGACCCTTCCGATGGGCTCACGCGATGTGCGGCCATCGAAGATGCGGCCTGGCGTGAGGGGTGTGTGGTTCAGGTGGCCGACCGGATGGCATGGGAAGGGGACTTGTCCGGAGCCTTTTCGGCCTGCCTGCAGGCGCCGAGCTTGACGCGAACGTGTCTGGATCAGGTTGCATGGTCCGGCGTGCAGTCGCGTGTGGATGCCACACCCGCCAGCGCCGATGTGCAGGCGCTGGTCGATGCCCATGTCGATGGGCTCCCCAACTCGGGCATTGTGGGGGCGCTCCGTGGCTTTCGCAGCGCCGAGAAGCTGGCACGGGCAGCGGCATGGCATGGCGTCTACGCCGGTTCGGGCAGTGCCGACCCGGCTGCGTTGTCGGCGGCATCGCCCGACGACGTGGAGTATGCACGAGCGGCGTTTGCCTGGGAGGCGGTTCGGTTGCTGCCTTCCGACCTGCCGGTCGACGAGGTGCTCACCGCAGTGCGGGCCATGGCCACGGGGGCGAAAGAGCCGGTCACTGGTCCGCCGTCGCCCCAGGCTTGCTGGACGGCCGCTTCCATGCCTCGACTCGACGAAGACTTTCGCTACAAGCCGGTTCGCCGCGCGTATGGCACGTGGCTCCGGTTTGTCGATCGCGACCCCGAAGTGGACCTCACGATCGCCATCTACGACGCCATCTTGCTGCATCGAAAGGCCCTTCCATCCGAGCACATCTTTGCCCTCAAGGCGCATCCCTCGGTCGCGGTGCAAAAGACCGTCTCGCGGTACATCGCTCTGCTCGCTCCTTCTCAGTGTGACCGGCCGGACTCGGATCGCTATGCCGGGCACTGTGCCGAGTTTGGCTGGGTGGCACGGGACGTGGATGGGGCCCGTCGCGATGTGCTGCGCTTCGTGTTGAATTCCACCCGTAGTGGGATGCGGGATGGGCTGGTTCCGTACACCACTGCGCCGGGAGGTTGTTCGTGAGGCGTCGGATCCGGCGGGGGGTCTTCTGGGGGCCGGGTCTGCTTGTGGTTCTCGGTACGGGGATCATGGCCACTGGGGCGCTGCTCCGCGAGGAGGCCACCGCGCGGGCCACGCCATCCTCCGAGGACTGCTTTCGCATTCGGGCATCCAAAAAGAAGCGACGGAAGTGCTTTGAGGCGCTCGGGGAGGCGAGACTTCAGCGTGCGAGGAAGGAGCTTTCCGCTCTGGCGGCAAGCGCCAGCCCCCTGCAGCGGGATCGGATTCGGATTCGGATCGCCGCCGAAGCACCCCGCCTGGCTGGCACGCTGTGCCTGGAGGTCGAGACCGATGAAGGCGCACGACTCTGCGGGCGCATCGCGGATCGTCCTCACCTGTACGCCACGAGCAGCGAGTGGGTGATGAAGCAGAAGGCACGAGAGAGCGAGCAGGGTGAGGCGCAGCAGGGACGGGGCACCCGGGGACGGATCACACCTCCAAAGAGCCGGAAGAACGAGGGAGCACCGCGTGCGGAACGCCCAAGCGGGAAGCGGTCGGAGCGCTGACGGGGCTTTGTGTGGGGTAGACCGGTGCGATAGAGCGCGTCGGAAGAGAGGGCCCGGTCTGATGATGATGTTCCTTGCGACAGTGCTGTCGATGCAGACTGGCCTCGCTCAGCCGGTCTCTGGCGGCGTGGTCGTGCGGCTGGAGCCGGGCGGGCAGGTGGTCACCGCCCCTCCTCGGGTCATTCTTGCGCCCGTTGTCGGCGGCGACCCGGTTTCGCTCACGCTGCGGGACGATGGCCAAGCCCCAGACGTGGCTGCGCAGGACGGACGCTGGGCTGGCTTCGTCAATGTGGCGGCTGAGTCGGTGGTCGTCACGGTCGAGGTCGACGGCGACCGTCGGGATGGGGGCACGGTCTCGTGGGCCCCCACTGCTCAAGCGCGCGACCTGATCCTCACCCTCAACTGGAGCGGGGTCACTGCGCTTGCATCCACCATGGATGGAGCCGAGCCGATTGAAGCCCGCGAAGCGACCGTCAAAACCGTGGGTGTACCCAAAGCATCGAGTGTCCCTGCAGCATCGTCTCAAAGCATCGTCGGTCACCCCGTGGCCTGGGCGACCACTGGCGCCGGGCTGCTGTGCATCCTGGTGGGCTTCGGGTTGGCGGTGCGGAATGCCCGTCCGCCGCTGCCGCCCTTGTCGCTGCGCCGGGTCGAAGAGCCACCCATTCTCGGGGTGGGCACCCCCGCGCTCCACCAGGGCCTGAGCGTGTGGCAGGTGGCCCCTGAAGACCGTGCCTCGCTCACGAAGGGGCTCCTGCGCACTCTGGCCCGGCAGCATCGCGTGCTGCTCCGCCTCCCCGACGGTGTTGCAGAGCCCACCACGCTCGGGGGGCCCGCCTATGTCACCACCACTACCGTGCGAAAGGTCCTCGAAGACCACCTTGTGGAGCTCTTCGACCGACCGGGCCTTCCGGTGGTGGTGCTGTACGTGGGTGGGGCAGTGTCGGAGCAAAGCGTGGTCGACTTGCGCGACATCTTGGAGCCCGACATTGGAGGGATCCTGTTGGCGGAGACACTCCCGCCCGCAGTGCAGGCAGAAGCGACCCTCCGCACAACGGAAGGCGGGGCGGTCCTGGCGACAGCCACGGAGTCCATCCACCTCACGCTTGGTGCGCAGGGGTTCGTGCGGGCACCGGCGACCGAAGCCTGATGGCGAGGACCGGTCGCTCCGCGCTCATCGCTCCAGCATACTGATGGTCTCGCTGAGCGGGTAGGCGACCACGCGCTGGTTTGCATCGTCGGCGATCAGGAGCAGGTCGTACGCCGGCATGGCCATGATGCCGTGCGGGGAGCCGAGCTCGTCGTCGTCTGCTCCGAACCGTCCGACCGCACCGATGTATCCCCAGGCATTGTCTGCACTGAGGAGCACATCGACGTTGCTCGTGTCGAAGCCGAGCACGCGGCCCAGCTCTGAGTCGGTGAGCAGCAGCACTTGGTGCTCCGACGACCAGGTGATGCCTCGGGAAGACTGAGACAGAGTGCCAGGCTCCAGATCCTCCCGTTCGACCGAGGCGACGCCCGAGAGAGTGCCTCGGAAGCTGCCATCCAGCAGGTCGAGTGCCACGGCCTTTTCTGCTTCTTCGTCGAGGACCACCAGGAGCGAGTCTGTCGCGGTGAGCTGCTTCGGACGGGTGAGTGGAACGGTGTCCGACCCTTCCTGCATCCAGCGCAGGCTGGCATCGGCGTTGAAGCAGGCCACACGCCCGTCGTCGGTGATGGACACACACACGCCGCCGTCTGGCAAGCGGGTCAGGTCGTGGGGCCGACCGAGGTCGGCGGTCGACGCCCAGGTCGAGATGCCTCCGGTGGTGGGGTCGACCTGTACGATGGCTTCTGTGGTGCCGTCTGAGACCGCTACGGTTCCATCGGGCCAGCTGACCAGTCCTTCCCAGCCCGGCCGTCCATCCGGGAGGTTGGGGAGGGCCGCCATACTGACCTCAAGCTGGGTGACGGCATCTTCGACACCGACCCGGCTCAGGATTCCCTGGCGAGGCTGACCGATCCACACCGTGTTGTCGGCACCGGGAACCATGCTCTTGACCTTGCCGTCGAAGCGCCAGATCCAGGTGGCTTCCACGCCAGACTGCTCGCTGGTGTTGGAGTTCTCCCGGCCTGGCGTGGACTGGGCGCAGCTGGTGGGGGGCCCGCTCCCATCGGGCATTCGGCACCATGCATGTCGAGCGAAGGGGACCGTCCAGGTGAGCTCGTCCACGATCTGCCCTTCCGCCGTATAGAGCACCGCATCGCTGGTGGGCGAGACCGGACAGTTGAAGGTACCGCCCACCCACAACGCCACAAACGTGCCCGGTGCCATGCCGGCGGTGTCGCTAAAGACATGCTCACACGTGCCCACGAGCAGCCGCCAGCCGGCCATGTCGGCCCGCTCGTCTCCCATGTTCACGAGCTCCACGAAGGGTGCATTGTCTGACCGCACCTCGTTGATGTACACGGCTCCATCGCCGGATGGTGTGACCCCCGCGGTGTCTCCCACAACCTTCGGGCGGACATGCTCCGGTGCGGTCTGACATCCCATCATCAGCAGGAGTGAAAGCGACCATCGATAGGCCATTTACCCCTCCTCAGAAGTGGTATCGATGACGATTTCCACCGGCTCGGAGTCTCGATCCTGGTAGAGAGTGTAGGGATTGCTGGCGGCCTCAAAGAAGCGGCCCGGGCCGGAGTCTGAGGGGTAGACCGCAACGTATAGGAAGATCTCACGGCCCCGCAGCGGAATGCTCGGATGGACTTCTGAGAAGGTCACGGTCTCACCGGCCTGGAGCGCCTCGACGTCGACTTCCCAGTCCTGGTCGGGCACGGCTCCCTGGCGGTCCGGACCAAACAGCGTGGTGTTCTGCGAAGTCCAGAGCTCCACCACGATGGAGCCAGCATTGGTGAGATCCACGTTGCCCGGGCGAACCTCTCCAGTCACGGTGGCTTCGTAGAACTCAAAGGTGTCGGCGCGGATGCCGGTGTCCCAGGTGGCTTGTCCAACGACTGCTTCGCCGAGGCAGGTGCCATCCTTTTGTTCTTCGTAGCCTGGGCGACAGTCCTGACGGCAGCCCCCGACCACAACAGTGGAGAGCAGCACCATGAAAGCGGTCATCGAAGAGGGGCGAGACACCAACGGGCTCCACGCAAGGGTACCGAAACCCTATCGCATTTTGTTTCGGGCGTGAACGACGGATGCGTGGGCGGAACCGTGGTCACGGATCGGATGTGTGCTCGGCACGCAGCGACAGGATGTGTTCCGCCACATGTTCTGCAAGACGCTTCGCCCCTTCTTCGGTGTAGTGGGAAAAGGAGTGGGGAAAGCCGGGCTCGTGAAAGTAGGCGTCGGGGTCTGTGGCGAAGACCGATTCATTGTCGATGAACGACACACCCGGTGCGGGCGGCGCATACTTGTGGAGCACCTCGAGGCTGAAGGTGGGGTACTGCATCACCACAAGGTGAACGCCCTGCTTCCGGGCCAACGCGTAGAGGCGCGCGTGCGACTCTCGTAGGGAGGGGATGGCCGCCACCGCGTCGTCAAACAGAGAGTCGACCTCATCGGCATGCCCCATCTGGCGGAGCAGCTTGGCCATTTCCATGTACTCGGCCACGCGCCGGTTGTGCAGCTCGAGCCGCGCAAGACGCTGCTCCGCCTCGTCGTCGAGACGGCCCGCCCGTCGGTAGGCTTTGGACAGCAAGTACATGTAGGCGTGGTTGCCGGGCGCGAAGGAGACCGCCTGCTCCAGTGCGCTGATGGCGCACGGAATGTCGTCCTGCAGTAGGCATACGGAGCCCCGTCGCACATCGGTGCGTGCATCGAGGGGGTACCACCAGTCGCGGCTGGATGGCGGGTCTTGCTGGATGTCGACGGTGTCCAGCACAGAGTGCGCGGCTTCATACTCTCCGAGCGCCTCGAGAAGCCGGGCGCGGACCACCCGAAGCTCCTGCAAGGAATACGCATGCGCGGTCCAGGGCACTTCACGGGCCTCTGCTGCTGCCAGCACGGCCTTTGCCTGCGCCAGGTCTCCCTGCTCGATCAGGGCCTCAACGAGGGCCACGCGGGGCATGGCTTCATCGGGGTGCGCGGTGATGGCTTCCTGGAGAACCGCATACGCCTGCTCCGGCTCACCGTTGGTGATGAACACGCGCGCCAGCAAGAGGTGGCCGATGTCATGCGCTTCGATGATCGACCGGAGCACAGCCTCGGCGCGTCGGTGGCGCTGGATGAACCACAGATAGGTGGCCACTTCGAGGTCGGGGATTGCCGCTGCGGTTGCGGAGTCTTCGGTCAGCCGAACCTCGCGCACGAACTTGCGAAGCTGGGACTGTCCGGGACGCAAGCTCGTGGGCAGATCTTCGAAGCGCACGATGTCGGTAAGCACTGCGGTGTTTCGCAGGTGCCGGTCTTCGGACAAGCGCAGCAGAAGCTCGGTGGTGCGCAGCGAAGACAGTGGCCACGGCAGCTCGGCCGCGGCGGGGAAGCGATGGTCAGGGGTGTCTTTGATGCCCATCATGGCGATGATGATGTGCGGCTCGAACCGCTCGATAGCCGGCTCGGCAAGTTCGAGTACCGCCGGAGTGGTGCCCCCCATCATGCCGTAGTTGAGGACCGTCCAGTCCACCTCGGGAGCGCGCGCAGTGAGGATGGTCTCGAGCTGTTTTGGGTAGGCCGTCTGCGGAACGAGCAGGCGGGTCTTGCCATCCCCGGCCACCGCCGTGGTGGACTCGCCGATGGTGAGGATGCGAACCTCGTTCGCGGTGCCCTTCACGGCGTCCATGTTGCGCTGGGCCTGCATGCGGATGAACGCACTCTGGCCCACCACCAGCAGGATCTCCAGCAGCAACAGTGTGGCGAGAAGGCCCAGGATGACGGCAGCGATGCGGCGCATGAGGGGAGCTTAGCGGGAAGCGGTGGGCCAGGGGAGTCCATCTCTGCGGGAGGGCCTGGGTGGCGATGCTCCAACCCAGCATTCATGGCGGAAGGAGGCTATGGCCCGGTCGGAATGCCGAATGTCCTCGGGAGGTCGGATGGCCCGTCGGAGAACCCGCGATCGCCGCCCGCTCCTGGCGGGCCTCATCGCGGCCAACGTGCTGGTCGGGTTGACCGCCCTCGGCCTGTGGTGGAGAAAGGCGCAGCCGGAACCACGGGCGGCTTCGGCGGTGCCGACGGTGACCGCTGTGGCCCCCGCAGCGACGGCGCGCGTGGACTGGGACCGGTTTCGCAGCGGCACGGTCGACCCGGATGGGCGGTGTGTGGGCTGCAACGTTCTTCTCATCAGCCTCGACATCTTCCGGCCCGATCGGCTGCCGTGCTGGGGGGGGCCGCACGAAACCGGCGACACCATCTGTTCGATGGCCGAAAACGGTGTGGTCTTCGAAGACTTCATCGTGCAGGCCTACCAGACCCCCATCGCCCAGATGGCCATGTTTACAGGGCGGTATCCGTCACGCACAGGATTCACGCGCTTCTCGGCGCAGCTTCCAGCGGATGAACCGTCTCTCCCGGAGGCCTTTGCCGCTGCGGGCTACGACACCGTGGCGATGGGGTCGTCTTTTGAAGTCATGACCGACATGTCGAAGTGGTCCAAGCATGGCCATCGCTTCACTCGTGACGACCTGAACCCTGGCCTGAGCTTCGGCCGAGGTTTTTCTCGCTTCGTGTACACCGGCTACCGCAACCTCCCCACCGATGCGCTGCCATTTTTGACCACGCGCACGCGGGGCGAGGCCCCGTTTTTCCTTTGGCTGGTCTTCGGCACCCTGCACTGGCCGTACGGCGCGGCCGTGCCTGCCGATCTGCGGGATCGCTTCGATCCTCCGGACTACCAGGGGGAGTTCGAGGGGCTCTCGGCACCCCACTTCCCTCTGCTCAGCCGCGTATACCGCAACACATGGTACTCCCCGGCGGGTCCGGTCCCGCTGTCGGAAGACGACATGGACTGGGTGCGGGCGCGGTACGACACGGGGCTGCGCCTCGTCGACGACTTCCTCGGCCAGCTGCTCGCGGCGATTCCGGCTGAACAAGCCGAAAATACGCTTGTGGTGCTGCATGGGATTCACGGTGAAGATCTGGCTGAACACGGTGCTTTTGGGCACTACGATGTGTACGATACCGAGGTCCGCCAGCGACTGATCATTCTGCACCCACGGCGGGCCGGCGCGCCTGCGGTGGTCGACACGCCGGTCGAGGGGGTGGACTTGGCGCCCACCCTGGCAGACCTCGCAGGGCTCGCTCTCCCAGCACTTCCAGCAGGAGAGGTGCTCGATGGCCGGAGTCTTCGAGAGGCGGTGCGCACGGGGGAGGCGGATCCAGACCGGGCGGCGCTTAGTGAGCGGATTCCCCTGTGGGAAGACATCTTCCGCCATTTAGACAACATGCCGGTCGGCTATGTGGCGCGGATTCGTCCGCTGATGGAAGGGCCGGCCGTGGGAGACTTCGCCTTGCGGACGGACCGCTGGAAGCTGATTCATCGACGCGCGCGAACGCTGGAATCGGCGGTGAGCTGGTGGACCGAGGTGACCGGCATGCCGCTGGAGCGTCCGGAGCTGGAGCTCTATGATCTGCACGAAGACCCCCTCGAGCTGAACGATGTGGCGGCTGACCATCCGGAGGTGGTCGCCACGCTTCGTGCAGCTTTGAACGCGCGACTCGCCGGTCTCGACCTCCCACCGGAGCCCTGATCGGCTCAGCGCTTCAGCTCCTGGGCTTGGTGGCAGCCGACGCAGCTTGCACTGAGGGCTTGAAGGGCGCTGGCGATTTCGGAGTCGTCTGCCTGCGGTGCGGTGAGGCGGGTCCAGTGTCGGTCTTGCTCTGTGGCATGCGCAGCC
>CAJWOS010000233.1 GCA_913044235.1 uncultured Pseudomonadota bacterium | reverse complement strand
CTCGACACGCTCGAGTGGCCTGATGCCTGATCCACAAGAACTCACCCAGCGCCTGATCGCTGTACTCCGCAACCGCTCGGTTCGCTGGGGCACCTTCACCCTGGCCTCCGGCAAGCAGTCGGACCTGTATGTGGATGCCCGGCTCACCTCGCTGAGTCCCGACGGAGCCCCCCTTATTGGGGCGCTGCTCACCGCAACGATGTCGCCAGATGTGGTCGCTATCGGAGGCCCGGTGACCGGCGCAGACCCGATTGTGGGCGCAACCATTGTTTCCGCCGCAGCCAGTGGTCGCTCCCTCTACGGATTCATGGTTCGCAAAGAAGCAAAGGCCCACGGCAGAGGCCGGGTCGTCGAAGGTGTGGACAACCTCACCACAGGTGATCGCGTTGTGGTGGTGGAAGACACCGTCACAACCGGCGGCAGTCTCCTACGCGCACTGAAACACGTGGAAGCAGCCGGACTGGTGGTCGACGAAGTGGTGGTCGTGGTCGACCGGGAAGAAGGCGCTGCGGAACGCATTCGGGAAGCCGGCTACCGCTTCCGGGCGCTGGTGGGCCGTACCGACCTCCTCGACCCTGTCGACTGAACCTGGAGCCCGCCGATGCCCATGCCTTCTGCGACCCGGCGACATCGACAACACCTCGAACGAGCCGTTCCGGGCCCGATCCTGGTGATGGCCGGCGCCGCACGCGTTCGAAACATCCCGATCAACCACCTTCCCTTTCGTGCCGACAGCTCGTTTCTTTATCTGACAGGATGCACCACCCCGGATGCAGCGGTCCTGCTGCACGACGGTCGACACACCCTGTTCCTGCCCGAGCCTCCACCCGGTGACGCTCTCTGGCACGGTCCACAGCCCTCCATCGAGGAACAGGCTCAGGCACTCGGCTTCGAGCACACCGCACCGCGGCGCACGCTCTCCGAGGCGCTCCAGGATCTTCCCCTGTCTCCTTCCACCCTGGCCACGACCGACCCCGCGACCAATCGGTGGCTGTCGGTCCAGACCAAGCGCGAACACGACTGGAAGACAGACCCAGGCACTCCTGCCCTGGTCGATGCTCTAATCCAGCTCCGCTCGCAACTCGATGCCGACGAAGTGGCCGCAATCCGTGCGGTCGCCCGGGTCACCGAAGCGGCACATCGCGCGGCCATGGCTGCCACACGTCCCGGGCGAACCGAAGCCATCATCGGCGCGACCTTCGATGCCGCCATCGCCGCCAGGGGCCACCGCACCGCCTACGATGCCATCGTGACCGTGCGGGGCGAGGTCCTGCACAACTTCCACCGCGTACATCCTCTCCGCGATGGCGACCTCCTCCTTCTCGACGGAGGCGCAGAAGGTGCGAGCGGCTACGCCACAGACGTCACCCGCACGTGGCCCGTCTCGGGAACGTTCAGCCCCCGTCAGCGATCCGCCTACCATGCAGTGCTCGCTGCACAGCGTCGTGGCATCGAGATGTGCACTCCCGGCGTGCGCTACCGCGACATCCACCTCGAGGCGGCACGCGTCTTGACGCGATGGATGGTCGACGAGCGCATCCTGTCTGGAGACATCGACCACTTGGTAGAGCGAGGCGCCCATGCGCTCTTCTTTCCGCACGGTGTGGGACACCTGATTGGCCTCGACGTGCATGATCTGGAGCTCTATGGCGATCGCGCGGGGTACGGCCCTGGACGCAAGCGGAGCGACCAGTTCGGTCTCAACGCACTGAGGCTCGACCGTGACCTCGCACCTGGGAACGTGGTGACCATCGAGCCCGGCTTTTATGCCGTACCTGAGATTCTGCAGACCTCATCGCTGACCGAACCCTTCGCCGATGCACTCGATCTGGACCGCGCTATGGGCTGGCTCGGCTTCGGCGGAATCCGCATTGAAGACGACATCTACGTGACCGAAGGCGAGCCTGAAGTCTTGACTGGCTCCATTCCAGTCACCATCGCAGATGTGGAAGCGGCCATCGCAGCAGACTTCTCCCCCTTCGACTAGCGCATCACCACCGGCGAGCCAGAACCGTATCGTGCAAGAAGCGCGGGTTGGCTTCGGGGTAGTCCAGCGTGGTGTGCAAGCCCCGACTTTCACGGCGACGCATGGCGCAGTCCACCACCAGTCCAGCCACGTTGACGATGTTTCGCAGCTCGATCAGACTCCCGGTGAGCTGATAGTCCCAGTAGTAGTTGTCGATTTCGGCTTCGATGAGATCGAGGCGCTGCCGGGCGCGGCGCAAGCGACGCGACGTCCGCACGATGCCCACGTAATTCCACATCAATCGCTGGACCTCGTCCCACACGTGGGTGATGACCACCTGCTCGTCAGGCTCTACCGCCTTTCCAGGATCCCATGCGGGAACTTCGGGGATGGGAGCGTCGTCGCTGAGCCGGTCGATCATGCTTCGACCGGCGGCCTTGGCAAATACCACCGCCTCGAGCAGGGAGTTGCTGGCCAGGCGATTGGCACCATGCAGTCCCGTACAGCTCGCCTCCCCCACCACGAAGAGGTTGTAGATGTCGCTCTCACTCTGGGCATCTACGCGTACGCCGCCGCACTGGTAGTGAGCCGCTGGAACCACAGGAATTGGGTCCACGGACATGTCGATTCCCGCCTCGAGGCAACGCTGATGGATGTTGGGAAAGTGGTGGTTGACCGCGCTGCGGTCCAGGTGGGACATGTCGAGGTACACGCAAGGCGACCCACTCCGCTTGAGCTCCGAGTCGATCGCCCGTGCCACAACGTCGCGAGGGGCGAGTTCCAGTCGAGGGTCGTACCGCTCCATGAACGGCTCTCCACTCGCCAGGCGAAGGCGCCCGCCTTCACCACGGAGAGCTTCACTGACAAGGAAGGGTTTTTGTCCCGGATGGTGCAGTGTGGTGGGATGGAACTGGACGAACTCCATGTTTGCGACACGGGCCCCGGCCCGGTGGCACATGGCCACGCCGTCGCCTGTGGCCACACCACTATTGGAACTGTACAGATACACTTGGCCGGAGCCACCGGTGCACACCGCAACTACCCGCGCCGTGTAGGCTTTCACCTGATCGGTGGCCTGATCGAGCACGTATGCTCCCCACACACGGTCGGGTTGTGGTGGGAGTTCGCCCCGCCGACGCGCCAGCCACCCTTCCGTGATCAAGTCCACAACAATGTGATCTTCGATGACTTCAATGTTGGGCTGCCGGTCTACCTGGAGGAGCAGCGCCCGCATGATCTCGGCCCCGGTGAGGTCCTTCGAGTGCAGGATTCGCCGCTTTGAATGCCCGCCCTCTTTGTGGAGGTCATACAGATCTGGCTTTTCCTGCCAACGGTCGAACTCCACGCCGAGCTCAATCAGCTCCGCTACGCGGTCTCGAGCTTCTCGAGCGGTGCGCTCCACCACCTCTCGTCGACACAAGCCGGCTCCCGCCACCATCGTGTCTTCAACGTGCTTTTCCCAGGAATCGGACTCGCGCCAGGCGGCGGCGATCCCCCCTTGCGCGTAGCGAGAGTTGCCCTCGTCTCGCGCAGATTTTGTGATCACTCGCACGGAACCATGCGACGCCAGCGCAAGTGCCAGGCGAACTCCCGCCAAGCCACTGCCGATAATCAACACATCGCTATGGGAGGAAGAGTTGTGCCGGGGGGGCGAAACGGCGCGAGAGGCATCAGACAAAGGAGAGTCCTTTCGTTCGGTCGGTTGCCGGAATCAGGTGCGACCTGTACGATCGCACCGTGTTGTACGTCCTTGCCATCATCGCATGGGGCTTGTCGGCAGCAAACGCTACCGACATCTACCAAGCGCAGCTGTCAAATGGCACTTTGCTGTTTACCGACTCACCTACGTCGGACGGCTTCGTTCCCGTATATCTCGACCAAAAGCCACTCCCATCTCGGACCAAGGTCAACACGCGAACCTTTCCGCTTCTCGACACCTGGGACGATGAAATCCTGTCGGCTTCGGTGCGCTACGGCGTGCCTGCGGAGCTCATCAAAGCTGTCATCGTCGCGGAAAGTGGCGCAAACCCCAACGCGCTATCTCCGGTGGGCGCGATGGGCTTGATGCAGCTGATGCCGGGAACCGC
The DNA here is from genome assembly GCA_913044235.1 of uncultured Pseudomonadota bacterium. Classification (GTDB taxonomy): domain Bacteria; phylum Myxococcota_A; class UBA796; order UBA796; family UBA2385; genus CAJWOS01. The sequence continues at coordinate 6,579 of CAJWOS010000233.1, read as the reverse complement.
AAAGGACCTTGGCGTGACCGACGCCTGGGACCCATTGCAGAACATCGACGGCGGAACGCGCTACCTCAAGATGCTGCTCGGACGGTTTCCAAATCTCCGTCATGCCGTCGCCGGCTATAACGCTGGACCCCACAATGTCACAAAGCACGGTGGCATCCCACCGTTCAAGGAAACCCAGCGCTATGTCCGTCGCGTGCTGGACGTCTACGACTTCTTTTGCATGACCCGGCCGGTAGTCCCCGAGGATGTCCCGCTTGAGGATGTTCCCTACCCATGAGTATTCTTCGCCGACAAGCCTTCTGGAACCTACCCAACTCCCTCACGGTGCTCCGGATCTTCCTGGTCCCAATGATGGTTGTGCTGTTGTGGGACGATCCGAGCATCGAGGCACTTCGTCTCAGCTGGATCATCTTTGTAGGAGCCATGATCACCGACATCATCGACGGCTGGCTGGCCCGTCGCTGGAACCTCACCAGTGCTGCGGGCGCCTACCTCGATCCGATGGCCGATAAGCTGATGGTGGCCACCACCCTCATCATGATGGTGGAGCGGGGCTGGGTATCGGGTGGTCTGGCAGCACTGCTCTTGTGTCGCGAGATCGCCATCACCGGTCTACGCGGCATCGCAAGCCAAGAAGGAATGGTCATCAGCGCGAGCACGCTCGGGAAGTTCAAGACCTCATTTCAGGGAACAGCACTTGGAATGATGCTCTGGGGCTGGTGGGGCTTCGGTGCCGAGCCACGGCGCGCCGGCCTGTTCCTGCTCTACATCGCTACGTTCTTCTCGCTGGCCAGCGCACTGGAGTACCTCATGCAATTCTTCCAGCAAGGCGCTGCGCAGGTGAAAGCCGAAGATCAGCCCTGACCTGCGCATGGACGGTTGGAGGCCATCCACAGCCGCCCCTTCCACGCGCGGGGCCCGTCCATGTCCCTTCAGCCCTGCCTCCCCATCACTGTAGGGTTCGAAACCGCTCGTAAAGCTCGGTCTGGCGACTTCGCATCGCGGTCTCGCGGCCATCGATCCAGACCGACGCCACCCGTGTACGCGGCTGCAGTGGGTCGCCGGTTGCACGAAAGAATGAAGCGCTGCTCCCCGGCTCAAGACGCCCCAGACCCGGAATGGACAAGGCCTCCGCAGCACCTGTCGTCAGGGCCCGAATCGCCGCTTCCCAGGGCAGCCCATGGGCCACCAGAACGCCTGCATCCGTGCGCAGCCCCCGTGCCATGTGGTTCATCCGGGAACCGAAGGCGATCGGCACGCCCGCGGCATGAAGGACTGCGGCATTGTCATACCGAGCATGGGGATGGTCAAAGCTATCGGGCTGCACCATCAGCGGACCGACCACCACCGGAAGACCCGCATCAGCGAGCAGATCGGCCACCATCCAGCCTTCTGCGCAGCCCACCAAGACCCCGTCCAGCTTCGTGCTCACCAGCCAGTCGAGCGCACGCTCGATGTCATCGGCCCGCTCCACAGTCACCAGAACCTTGAGCCGGCGCTCTCGAAGGCTGCGGGTGATCCGGTCAGCAGGAGAGAGCTCCGAGTCATCGTCCGAGGGAGCTTGCCGACCGCGTCTCCCGCGCGGTTCATCAGAGCGAGGCTCGGGTGCTTGTGCCATCCACTCACGCAACGCACGCCCCACACCGATGCGCGTGCTCGGGGCTCCGTCACCTCCCAAGCCATCGCGGCCCATCGACACACAAAGCGCCACGGGTTCGCGCACCACCGCTGCCTGAAGGGTGTGGCCTGCAGTTCGAACCAGAGCCGCCTGCCCTGCAACCAGCCGACTCATCGTTGGACAGACGACACTGTGAGTGATCCCCGCCATTCGTGTCACGGCAACGGGTGCCGACAACGGATTGTACCCGTCGGATGCGCGCGCATCAGGCGTGATGGCCGGCTTGTCCTGATCGTCTCGGGTGCTGGACTCAGCACCAATCTCAAACAAGCCGAGGTGACTGCACCCATCCGTGAAGCCAGGGACCAGCCAGTCTCCGCCAAGGTCGGTACCTCCACGCACAGCGGCACCGATCTCCACCACCACTCCCGACTCAACCCGAACGCCCACGCCCTTCTGCAATCGGCCGCTGTGATCCAGGACCGTCGCGTTGGACAGCGTGAAGTCGTGGGGCTGGTCGGAAATGTATCCCCCAAGCCCTCGCGCGAGAGCGGGCATATCTGCTGCTCGAGCCACCAGCGGCAGCCCTGCGACCATTCCCAACACGCCCCTACGGGACCATGATTTCGTTGACTCAGGGATGCGCATCGGGAGTCCCCTCCAAAGAGCGATCAAACACCAATCGGCCCTCAATCCAGGTCTGTTCGACCAACGTGGTCACATCGAACGGGTGCTTCGAAAACACAGTCAAGTCGGCATCTTTACCCACCTCGATGGTACCCACGCGGTCCTGCACCCCAAGCAAAATGGCCGGGTCCAGCGTGATCGTCTCGAGTGCATCCTGCTCCGACATTCCGTAGCCGACCACCTTCGCCGCCTCGGTGTACAACCTCTGCACGGTGTCCGGCGAGTCGCTGTGCAGCGCAACGCGGACGCCAACTTCCTTCACCAGCTGCATATTTTCCGGAATGGCATCGTAGGCTTCCAGCTTGAAGCCCCACCAATCGGGCCATGTGGCGATCCCCGCGCCATGCTCAGCGATGAGATCACGGACCTTGTAGGCTTCGAGCGCATGGTGGAAGGCCGTGACGCGAATGTCGAACTCTTCCATCACACGAATGATCCCCTCGATGTCGTCATGGCGGTAGCAGTGGACATGCACTCGGATCTCGCCATCCAAAACATCGAGGAGCGCCTCCATCATGGCGTCTTCAGCCACTGGCTCAGACGACTCCTCGCGCGCCGTCCGATAGTCGAGCGCCGCCTGAAAGCTCGTGCGCATCCATGCGAGGTTGCCCATCCGGGTCATGGGACCAAAGGCGTCTTCTTTGTAGACCCGCTTCGGGTTTTCTCCGCAGGCCATCTTGATGGCACGAGGTGCCGCCGCAAATCGCATCCCGGCGAGCGTGCGCGACTGACGCAACTTCAGAGGGGCGGCCTGCCCTCCCATCAGGTTGCCACTGCCCGGTAGAACCAGAATGCTCGTGACCCCACCGGCGCGAGCCCTCGAAAACGCCGGGTCGGCAACGCGGACCGCGTCCTCCGCGCGTACATGGGGCGTGATGGGATGAATCATCTCGTTGCCGTCGGAGTGCGCATTCACTCCCGGCCAGGAGTACACGCCCATGTGGCTGTGCAGATCGATCAGACCTGGGGTGAGAAACTGACCGGTCGCATCCACCACCGTGGTGGTTCCCTCGGGGACCGGAAGTCCAGAGCCGACTGCGACGATGCGGCCGTCCTCGACCAATACGGTCCCGTCCTCAATGGTCGAACCGACCACGGGCAGCACCGTGGCATGCACAATGGCAAGGTCGGCCGCCTCGGCGCTTCCTGCCGACAGCAGCCCACTCAGGGCCAGGGTAATCAAGGTCATTCCAACACTCCCTCGGCAATCAGCCGCCCAAGCCGTCCAGCAGCCGATGCGGCTCCGAGGGCAGTCCGTTGCCGCGAAACCGAATCATGCCATCGCGGTCGAGCACGACGACCAGCGGCAAGGCGTCCACCTCGAACGCCCGGCTGACCGCTCCCTTCGGGTCGAGCCCGACAGGCCAGGTCATGCCCCACTCTCGCGCGGTGAGCTTGACCTTCGTTGGATCTTCACCGCTGTTGATTGAAAAGACCCCCACCCGATCGCCATAGCTTCGCACGATCTCGGCCACTTCCACCGCTTCTCTCCGGCACGGTCCGCACCAAGAAGCCCAGAACACCACGAGAGAAGGACGCTCCTCCTCTGACGGAATCGAAATGCCGCTTCCGTCAATCGTGCCCACCGAAAACGACGGAGCCCGCTGCCCTTCGCGAGGACCTGTGGGGGCTTCGGACGCACACGATGTGGCGAGCATCGCCACCAATCCGGCGCACAGCGCACGATGGCTCCAAAACGAAGCAGTCATCCTTTCGTCCTCGCGGCTCCCCGGTGGTTAACACGCCTCCCTGACTGACCCGCACCCGCGAGATTCGTCATGTCGATGCTCCTCGACACCCTATGGTCGGTAGCCCGTCCAGTCTTGTTTCGGATGGACGCCGAAGACGCGCACCGAACCACCCTGCACCAGATGGCTCGGCACACTGTCCTCGCCAGGGCCGCGCTGTCGGCACTCTCGCGAAGCGCGCCGTCTCGGCCCGTAGACCTGGCAGGACTCAAGCTCGACAACCCGCTGGGACTGGCCGCAGGACTCGATAAAGACGCCGAAGCGCTTCCCGTCTGGCCTGCACTCGGATTTGGTTTTGTCGAGGTGGGTACTGTCACGCCCAGACCCCAGCTCGGAAACCCCCGTCCGCGGTTGTTTCGGCTGCCAAAAGAGCGCGCGCTCATCAATCGCATGGGATTCAACAATGCCGGCGTCGAAGCGATGCGCGCCCGGATGGATGCTCTTCGCAACGCCGACCGATGGCCCTCGGTTCCGGTTGGCGCCAACATCGGGAAGAACAAGGACACTCCAAACGCGGAGGCAGAGCGGGACTACGAGGCATGTGCCCGCTCCTTGCGTGACCTGATCGACTACTTCACGATCAATGTGAGCTCTCCCAACACACCTGGCCTCCGCGAGCTGCAGGCGCCCGACCGTCTGCACTCACTACTGTCGACCGTTCTCGAGGCTGCTCACGACCGGCCCGTCTTCCTCAAGCTCGCACCAGACCTCGAGCCAGAGGCCATGCAAGAGGCGGTGGAAGTGGCCGTTGCAGCCGGTTGCAGCGGGATCATCGCCACAAACACCACCATTTCACGCCCCGGAAAGACCGGTCGGTCAGGCGAAAACGGCGGGCTGTCGGGAGCGCCCCTCTGGCCTCTCGCCCGCAGCCGCATCCACGTGGCGCTCGCAGCCGCCGACCGTCGTGTGCCCGTCATTGGTGTGGGCGGTGTGGATTCCGCGGCCCGAGCACAGGAGCTGCTCGACGCCGGATGCACAGCGGTACAACTCTACTCTGCCCTCATCTTCCATGGCCCTGGGCTGCCCGGGACCATTCTGAGTGGTCTGTCGCGCCCGAAACTGGCCCATCGCGTTCCATGAGAGCAAGCCTCGTGCTGATTGGCCTGACGGTGCCGGCAGGCTGTGCACCCAAGCCCGTACCCGAACACCTACGCGTTGCGCCCAGTCCGACCGCCGTCGTAGACATTCACCGCCCCCAGAGCCTCACAGCGGCCATTGGCCAGCTTGTCGACATCGACCCACTCGTGCGCCGTCCAGACCCGCGCTCGACCGAGTGGTGGAAGGTGGCGAGTGATACGGAACCCATCCAGGCGTGGCTCTCGGCACAATCTCCGCTGGGGATCCGTCCCGCCGCCCTCGATGCTCTGGAAGTGGCCTGGCCCGGAACGGTTGCCGTTCCCCTCGCTCGCGGCGGGCGGCTGGCGAAGCTCGAGACCACCCTGCCCACAGCCCCCCCATCGGAAGCGGGAGACCGCAGCCTGGTGGTATGGATGGGCAGCCTGACCGTGAGCCCGACGCCTGGGCCAAGCGACGTGCGTCCTCCACTCGACTGGCTCGCACCCGAGCGAGGACCGGCGCGACAAGGTCTCGTCCACATCGCCGAGCGCTCGGTCATGCTCGGCTGGCTCTCTGGCCCCAACATTCCACTCCAACCGGTTGCGGATGCCATGGTGGAAGGCCGCTATGACCGCCTGCGGGACCGCCCCGAGGGCACGCTCATTCTGCAGCGCGCTGCAGGGTCTTCCCATCCGGAAAAGAGGCAGGAAGCCCTCGATGCGCTGCAACTTGCAACCACGCTGGCCTGGACCCGCGCGGCTGCGGATGGTGTCGTCGAGCAACAAAAAGCACAAGCACTCGCTCGCTCGATTGCACGCGAAATCGCTCATCCATCCGATTCGGACCCGCTGCCGTCGCTGCTCTCTCGAGCTCGGGAGGGATTTTCAGCCGATGCAAGCAGCCCCGCGTCGACCGGACTCGCGCTCGTCACCATCGCGGCGGAGCGACTGGTGGGAACGTGTCCAGATGCTCCATGCGCAGACCTTGGCAGGATCGCCACCCTCCGACAGGCAGAGGTGTGGGACCCAGAGGTGATTCCCTATGCCCGCCTTTGGCGACTGATTGCCGCAAAGGACGCTTTGGACCAGGTCACAGCCTCCGTCGAAAACAAGCGTCCAATCTATGCTCTGCCGCTGATCGCTGACTTGATGGTGGGCGAAAATGGAGAGCGAGTGCCACTTTCGCTCTTGCTGCAACGCAGCCTCAGCCCAGAGGCGGTGCTCACCATCACCCGCGGACTGGACGCTCCCGACGGTACGCAGCCTGCCGAAGCTGTCGCGGCGCTCGAACAACACATCGAGACGCTCTGCACCCGCATGCCGACAGCCCAACCATCTGGTGGTCCTGTCCCTCTCTCGGCAATTTGTCCTGTGGTGCCGTAGCCGAGTCGGTCCGGTGCAAAACAAAGCCCCCGGGCAAGCGCCGGGGGCCAGTGGTTGGGTGCGTCGGCTCGGCCGTCAGCTGCCGGTG